>CADCQA010000124.1 GCA_902803415.1 uncultured Spirochaetaceae bacterium
CAGCAGCAGAAGGAAGTCAGTCTTCTTGTCTTCCTTCGGGCGGAAAACTTCCGTCCGCTTGCGCACAGCGTAGAGCACCGGCAGGAACATAAAGCAGGAGAGCACGCAGAAGCAGGAATTCACTACACAGTCAAGGAGGGAAATACTTTCGTTTACCCCGAGCAGGATGGCAAGCACCGAAACGGTGTATTCAGTGGCGCTCTTCTTGGACGTTATGCGGATAATCGACTCAATGAATATCGATATAACTGCATACACGAGCACGGCAACAAAAGGATACAGCTCGGTCAGCCTGACGGGATGCAGCAGATTCATCACTATCAGGTACGTAAGGGAGGAAGACGCACTCACGCTCAGCAGCATTTTCAGGCAGCCGCGGAGCATGTGGCGGGGCGAGGAACTCAGCAGCACGGAACGGTTTATGCCGATTCCGTAGATGAGCAGCGCAGAGGCATAGATAAGGTAATAGGCAAAATTATGAAGCATCTGCATCACCTCCGTTTTCAGCAAGCGATTCTCCTGCATGGCGCAGGTTCCTGACAAAGCCCGCCGACAGCATGATGCACAGCATGCTCAAAAGCAGCGCACCGGGAATCGAAGCCCAGAATGTACCGGCACCGCAGCGTCCCGAAAGCACCTGCAGCTGCACCAGCCCGCGGCGGGCCGGCAGGGTGAGCGTGCCGTAACCGAAAAGATCCCTGAAAGCGAAAACAAAAAGAGCATACAGGGAAAAGAGACCGCTCTGCTTCAGGTTCACCAGGCAGTCTGTCCATAACGGGCGGCGTTCCCCGGGCTGA
This sequence comes from uncultured Spirochaetaceae bacterium, assembly GCA_902803415.1. Lineage (GTDB taxonomy): Bacteria > Spirochaetota > Spirochaetia > Treponematales > Treponemataceae > Treponema_D. Next base: position 798 of record CADCQA010000124.1, read on the forward strand.
TAAAGGCTGCCGATAATGAACGAAGAAACCGCCGGCATAAACAGGGCAAAGCCCAGCGTCAGCGCCATCAGCGGAGAAAACAGCACAAGCAGCTGCTTAAAGATAACCGTCTCGGAGACAAGCAGCACCGCAATAAGCACGGAAAGCAGGTTATCGAGGGAAAGCAGCGAAACAAGCCTGCGGAATAACGTGCCCGTCAGCATCAGCAGGTTAAGCAGAATAACAAGGATAATCCCGTAGGCAAGGCGTCCGGGAAAGGGCACCAGCAGGGCAAGGGATGCCATACTGTACAAATAGATAGTATTTTTTTTCATTCCGCGCCCCCCGTATGTAGTTCCGCAGTGCGGACAATTTTGGGAATCCTCCGCTCCCAGTAAGCAATCTGCGAATTCCGTGCAGAAGAGATAATGCTGTCTTCCACGCGGCTGCTGCCCGTCAAAAGGCATACAAAATCCGCAGAAGACTTCCGTTCATCGTAGAGAAAGACCATGGGGAACGGACCAAACGAAGTCATCACACGGATGATAACGGCATGCAGGCCTTCGTCCGTACCTGCAGATTTTCCCTGAGTATTCCGTACAAGGCTGAAAGATGCACAGCTGACAACAAACGGGGACTGCAGCACATCAGTAGAAACAATTGTATAGTCCTCCGGCAATACCTGCTCTACCTGCAGGCACAGGCCCTTATCCCAGGCATTCCGGCTCAGCAGCGTAAACAGAACGAGCAGCCCGAAGAAGACGACCAGCATCGCACTGAACAAACCGTACTGAATCAGGCGCTCCTTATACTGGGACAGGTCAATCAGCTCTTCATGTTCCCCTTCAAGATCAATATCTGCCATTTCAGACTCCCTCCTGCAGGGCATTCACCTGCGGCAACAGCACTTTTGCCAGCCTGCGCCGCACATGCCGCTGCTCAATGACCTGCACCATGACAGAAAAAAGGTTCATGAGCAGCACGACAAACACATAGCCGACAGGCGACATCCCGCAGCCGATAATCAGAAATGCGCAGACACCGGCGGTAAAACCATACAATGCCTTACCCCAGAGGGTTTGCGGCGTCGTTCCGTACCACTGCAGCAGGAAAAGCGTAGAAAACAGGACGCCGCTCGTCAGCAGCGCAAGGAAAATATCGCCGTAAAGCACCATGTCGGATGCAATAAAAAAGCCGGACACAAAACGCACCAGCAACACATAGGTTCCGATGAACACCGCAGGAATCAGTATGTCCGCCAGTTCAAAGGCAAAGAAAATAAGCGATGTCAGCAAGGTGATGGTATTGAAGCGGAAGGCCGGAATTGCAGCACCGGAATCCCAGAACAAGGTCACGTAGCCGTCAGGAATCTCCACCCCAAAAGAAGAGAACACGGTGCGGTTCAAGAAAGCGGTAACAGCGGCATCCTGCGGAATCAGCGGCACCTGCCCCCCCTGGATGAGCACAAGCGCGGCATTGCGGTTCTGCAAATCAGCATTCGTCAGCAAATACGGGGGAAACGCCGGGGCATTAAGGAAATAGGCAAGCGCAACGGTAACAGCAACCGTGTTGACCCAGGAGGCAGCAAAACCACCGAAAGCATACTTGCACAGCAGCATGGTCACCAGAATCAGGAAGAAAGCTTCTACCGGCGGGAACGGGGACGGCAGCAGCAGCCCCACCATGATTCCCTGTATCAGCGCGATAAGCCAGGCACTCCGGGCCGTACACTTGGCAGCACGGAACACACCTTCGGCAAGGAGGGCTCCTGCCACGGTTGCCGCAACAATGGCAAGGGAAGCATAGGAAGCCGTTACGAAGAGCATGGCAACATGGGGCAGGAGGAAGACAAGCATGCAGATGCTTGCCGTACGGATGGACGGCAGCAGGTGTACAAAGGGATGCAGCGAGATAGTAGTATAGTCCTCCCGCCGGAAAATATTACTGAACTTCATGTATTTCCTTCCTTATAATAGCGATTGTCTGGCTCAGCGGCAGCATGGACGGACAGCTGCTGCTGCACAGGCTGCAGCCGGAGCACAGCAGGGCCGTGGAAGCAAGTCCTTTATCAAGGCTCCCTCCCTGCAGCACAGACACGGCAAGCAGATCCGGGAAGATTCCTTCCGGGCAGGCACGCCGGCATCTGCCGCAGCGCACGCATTCGGAAACCGTCTGATTGCGCAGCTCGTCCGCCGGAACAAATGCCACGGACTTTACTTCTTTGTCCACCGGCATGTCAAGGCTGTTGACGGCAAAGCCCGTCGCCATACCGTTCACGATAATTTTTGCAGGCGTAGACTTAAAGCCTCCGCACTGTGCGGCAAGCATGCCGATGGTTGTACCGATTTTCACTCGGAACATTCCGGCTGAACGGAGACAGCTGCCAGTCACATGCACAAAGCGCTCCATCACAGGGATTCCCAGCACGACGGCCTCATAGACGGCATGGAGCGTGCCGGAATCGACAAAAACGCAGCGGCGGGAAATGCCGGCAAAGGCTTCGTTCGGGGAGTTCCTGACAAACTTCCGCACCTGCTGCACAATGTTTTCCCGGAACCCCGTGGGATACTTCCGGTCATCCACTTCCACGCTCAGGGTACTGAAATCCTTCACCATGCCGATATGTTCCAGGGGAACATGCTTCCGGGGAAGAATGAAAATGATGCCGTCTGCCGCCATCGCCCTGGCGGTGATTGCAGCACCTTCCATAATCTGCGCCTCATAGCGGGAAGCAACAAAGGTGTCCGTCATCCGGCTGGGATCCTCATCAAACAGCCGCACCACAAGGAAGCGGGACGAAGGAAGCTTGCACTTAAGGATTTGCAGGGCAAGCGATGCCGGGGTACCGTCAAACGTATTGACAACCCCCTTGGTGAGGAAGGTACGCAGAATGTCTTCCGGCGGCAGCTGCTTCCAGTCGCTCCGCCCCATCTTCTTTCCAAGGAAAGTGAATGAACCTTCCAGTTTTATCTTAAGGGCAAGCCCCAGCCGCCCGTCGGGAAGGCAGCACCGTCCCACGCCCATCACCTTTCCGGGAATCGGGGCATGGATGGCAGCATCAATGCCGTTGTCAGACTTGAGCGGAACGGCAATTATCTGCCCTTCGCGCACATGGTCGCCCACAGAAACCGCACATTTAAAGCGTTTCTGGGACAGGCGGTTGAACGGGACGAGCGCATACTGCGGCAGAAAAGCGTTCACCGCTTCGGGGAATTCCTTGTCATCGGATCGTATCAGGCCACTTATCGTTTTCATACGTTCTTTCTTCCAGCTGTGTTATAATAGCATGCACAGAGCAGCAGCGGCACGCACAGCGCCCCAAGCAGCAGCAGCAGGCTCATGCCGTCACCCTGTGTTTTTCCCGAAGTACGGGAAACCGTATATGCAGCACGGCAATGCTTTCCCTGCCGTTCCAGGAGCTTTTCCAGCGCCGGATAGTCCAGCGCACGAATATCTTTTTCAAGCTTGTCGGTGAAATCCCTGTTGTACTCAAGGACAATATCCTGCCGCTCCTCTATGCCGGAATTTGTCTGCACAAAATCCGGGACAACAACCCTGTCGCCCGGCTGCACGGGCTGCTGCGGCCGGGCATCATGCAGGCTCCGGTACGGAAAGGTCAGCGTATCCCATGCCCAGGCAAAATAATCATCCAGCGACGGCAGAAGCTCCTGCCCCTCAACAATATTCCCGGACTCCACCGGCATGGGCAGCAGGATGCCTTTCGCGGACGAACGGGGCATGAAGCGCGCGGAAAACAGAAAAACCAGCAGCAGTGCAAGAAGCGGCGCACAGAGGAACATGACAAAGCGGGCCGTCCGTGCATACATGACGGGCAGCTGCGCCGCAGAGAAAATAAGCTGATAGGTAAAGGCCCGCTTCTTGTCGCAATCAGATTGATATTGCTTTAAAATATAAATTGCTGCCGCACTGGCTCCCAGCACCAGCAGCGAAAGCAGAGCGCAGCGGAGGGACTGCAGCAGCAGCAGGACAAAGGCCGCACCCAGCAGGGAATCAATGTAAAAACTGCGGCAGAGCACGCGGATATCATTCCGCCTGCCCCAGAGCCGGTTCGCAAGGAACAAAGAAGCCATGTACAGGCAGACTGCCGCACCCACCGGATAGAACGGCATGGACAGCGACAGAAGCAGAGGGAACAGCGCAGGAAATGCAAAATATGCCCGATGAAGGGAAAGCACGGTAAGGCAGCCGTATACCAGCAGGCAGATTACCGGGACTGCCCACGGATAGCGGGATTCATCGTCAAGCCCGGCGTGAACATGCGAGCCGGAAACAATGGTACGCAGCGCCTTTATCGTCTGCTGCTCAAAATTGTCCGGTATGTAGAAAAGCCGGTAGCGGCTGTCCTTGTCCGTAAAATACTGGAGCCGCTGCACAAGGTACGGTGCAGAGGAATCCGGCGGCAGGGCGGTCATGGGAGCCTGCAGCGGCGTCCGCTGGGCAGACAGGGAAATAACGTTGCGGCAGCCCGCCTCCTCCAGGGTGGCAAGCACACTTTCCTCACTTACCGAGCGGTCAACGTAGAGCACCCGGTAGCTGCCCCAGATACGGCTCACGGCAATACTGCGGAATGCCGCAAGGCAGAGCAGCACAAGGAGGATAAAAGCACATGGTATGACATATTTTGCCTTGAGCGGCGGTACACTGATTTCCATTATGCAAGCACACTGAACGCAAGACCGATGAAAAAACCCAGGAGACAACCGATGGCCACTTCCGCCGGGGTATGCCCCTGCACTTCCTTGATGGGCTTAAAATCCATGATACCCTTCTCCGCCAGCATCCTGCCGATGCTGTTCAGGAGCCGGGCCTGTATACCGTTTGCACGGCGGACCCCCACCGCATCGCGCACCGTAACCAGCAGGAAACCGAGCGACAGGATAAAAACATCGCTGCCAACACCGGAACGGAACGCAATCGTCGTGCACAGCGTAGCCACAAGGGCTGAATGGCTTGAAGGCATGCTGCCTGTGCGCCAGAGCATCAGGTCGAAGAGTTCCCCCACGCTGTGCACCTTGCGGGAAAAGAGCTTTATCAGCGTCTTGATGATCTGTGAGGAAAACCAGCTGAAAATGCAGGAGAGCAGTACCGGATTCGTGAAAAATAAATGTAGTTGTTCCCTTGCATTTGCCATACCCCTATTTTACGCCATTACAAAGTTTTGTCTAGTAGAAAAGAGACTTTTTTTGTACTATTATAGAAGTATGGAATTCCGCAGCTTTTCTGCCGGACCGGATGACGACGGACGGCGTATCGGCAGGATACTGAAGACAATTTTCAAGGATACGCCCGGCGCCAGATACCAGGAGGCGCTGCGGAAAAAACTCATCAAGGTAAACGGTGCGCGGGTGCCGCAGGACTATCGGGTCAAGGCCGGAGACAGCATAAGCGTAGCAGCATTCCTGCTTGACAGGCCGGATGTTTCGGATGCCCCCGGAAGCAGTACTCCCGCAGCAGCCGGAAAGGCCAAGACAGACATAACGAACATAAAATTTAAGACAATATTCCGAAACGAACATATCTGGCTGCTGGATAAGCCCTATGGCATCCCCGTGCAGCCTTCGCAGGGCTGCGCCACAAGCATCGCCGGAATCGTTGCACAGATGCAGGCAGCTGCCGCCCGCTCATCCATCGCTTTTACCCCCGCCCCGCTGCACCGGCTCGACCGCTACACCACCGGGCTGCTTGCCCTGTCACAGAGCATGGAAGGCGCACAGTGGTTTTCCCGCGCACTGCAGGAGCACCGCATCCGCAAAACCTACCTCGGCATCACGCAGGGAATTCCGGCCCGGCAGCAGCGCTGGCAGGACAAGCTTGCCGCTGTACCCGGCAGCACCCGCGGCGCCTTCCATACCGTGCAGGCTGCCCCCGGCGGTGCACCGGCTGTAACGGAAGCACTGACGCTTGCAAGCGGAACATGGCACGCAATGCCGGTGGCGCTGGTGCAGTTCCGCATAGAAACAGGACGCAAGCACCAGATACGTGCCCAGTCGGCCCTGCACGGCTGCCCGCTCATCGGTGACAGCGCATACGGAGCCTGCAGCCTGCCCGGCGGCAGGGCATTTTTCCTGCATGCGGCGCACCTTGCCGTTCCCGCAGAAAACCCGCTCGGACTGCCGGAAAGTATAAGTGCCCCAATTCCTGCTGAATTTGCACATTTTCTTACTTCAGCCTTGATAAAATGGGATGAACAAATTATACTCTAATGTAACGCAATGAATATTCTGAATCAGCTTCTCCATCACGGCATGACGGTCTATGCGCTTGTCGGTCAGAGCGGCACGGGAAAAAGCTTCCGGGCAAAGCTCATCACGCAGAAATACGGACTCACTGCTATCATCGATGACGGCCTGCTCATCGAGGACGACAAAATACTCGCCGGAAAGTCCGCCAAGCACGAGAAGACCTACATGGGCGCCGTCCGCGTTGCGCTCTTTGATGACAAAGAGCACCGTGATTCAGTGGCACGCGTCCTGCAGAAAAACAAAATAAAGCGCATACTCCTGCTGGGTACCAGCGAAAAAATGGTACAGAAGATAGCAATGCGCCTGCAGCTGCCGCCGCCTGAAAAAATCATTAAAATAGAAGACATTGCATCACGCGAAGACATCGAAAAAGCTATCCGAAGCCGCCAGATCGAGGGCAAGCATGTGATTCCCGTGCCGGCCATCGAGGTACAGAAGAGCTACCCGCAGATTTTCTACAATGCAATGCATGATGTGCTTTCCCGGGGCTGGCGCATGCTCTCGCGCAAAGGTTCGCTGAGCGAAAAATCAATCGTCACGCCGGAATTCAGCAAGAAAGGAAGGACTGAGATTTCAGAGGCAGCGCTCACCCAGATGACGCTCCACTGCGTCCACGAGCTGGACAGCCAGATTCACGTGAAGAAGCTGGCAATCAAGACTGACCGCAGCGGCTACCGGCTCATCATCACTATAGATGTTCCCTTCGGGAAACAGTTGACCGGGCTCATCCACAGCCTGCAGAACTACATCATAGACAACATTGAGCGGATTACCGGCATCCTCATTGAGGAAGTCAGCATAATCATTGACAAGATAAGTGTTCCCGAGGGCAGCACCGGAAACTGAGCCGCAAGGCGGGCAGTCCGCAAAGCGGCCGGAAACTCACGGCTGGAACGCTTTCAGCCCGCAGGAGAATGCACTGCCGCAGCCTGAACCAGCTTTGCACCGGATGCTTTCAGGCCGGCATTTTTTGTACCCGCAGATTTTGCCTTAGCTGCCGCAGCAGGTTTTGCGCCAGCTGCGCCCTGCTCTGCCGCCGCGCGGGGCCGCTGTTGTTTTTTCCGGGGAGATTTAAGCGGCACGCCGTATTCCGTCAGAATCTTGCGCACTGCAAATTCCAGCTCGGTGCGCTGCGGGTTCATCGGCAGGATATAATTGCGGCAGCGTGCCCACGTACATTTGTACAGGTCTGCAGCGGAAGAACCGTCCTGAACCTCCAGCTTCCAGTCAGTCAGGTCAGAAACAAAATCCCGCAGCACAAAATAGAGCTTTTCGCCCAGGCGGCAGTCGGGAGTTGCGGCAACATAGTCGTCCAGCTGCCGCAGGCTTTCCATATAGGCTTTTGCGAACTTGCGGCTTTCCTGCATCATGTCCGTAGCAGCAGGCTGCAGGTACGCATACAAATCAGTATCCAGCGCGCTCGTTACAATATCATGGGAATGCCCGCTGTTGATGATTTTCAAAAGTTCTTCCGTCAGGCGCGACGGCGACACGGGTGAAAGCAGCTGCGCGGAAAGGCGGATTTTCTTTTTGAGTGAATGCGGCAGGCGGCAGCCGGTCGTGGCACCGTACTTAACCGCGCGGAGCATGCGCACGGGATCATCCACAAAAATTTTGTCCATCGGAATCACCGGGCGCACAATTCCCTTCTTGATGTCCTTTACGCCGCCCACATAATCGATTACCTGTTCCTTGATGGGGTCATAGTAGAGCGCATTCAGCGTAAAATCGCGGCGCATCACATCTTCATCCATGGTACCGAAGGCATTTCCGACCGAACCGTCCACCGTGGAACGGAATGTGCTCACTTCAAAAATCTTCTCGCCGAAGAATACATGCACAAGCCGGAAACGCTTGCCGATGATACGGGAATTGCGGAAAATCTTCTTGATACGGCTGGGTGTGGCATCGGTTACAATGTCAAAATCCTTGGGCTTTTTGCCGACGATAAGGTCACGCACCGCACCTCCCACCACATAGGAGGCAAAACCGGCATCCCTGAGCCGGGTAATGACATAGACAGCATCGCTGTCAATCTGCGAAACGGGGATGGAATGTTCACTTTTTGTATAGATCACCGCCTTCTGGACGGGACGGCCGCTGCTGTCAGTAGAATATCGGATAAGCACAGTGTCCCTATTTTAATGTTCGGGGGCAGTCTCGTCAAGGTCTTGAGCGCGCTTTGGCACGGGTTCATGCATGGGAATGCAGCCAGGCAAGCACATCCGCCTGCACCTGGGCGCGGTCACGCTCGTTCAGCAGCTCGTGGCGGTCGCCGTCGTAGAGCTTCAGCTGCACATCCTCCATTCCACCGGCACGGTAAACATTCGCCAGCGCCTCCACCGTGCGCCCGTAGCTTCCCACGGGGTCTTCCTTCCCGGCGATGAGCAGCACCGGCAGCTTGTGCGGAATGCGTGCAAGGTTCTGCGGGGCATGGATGAAGCCCAAGCCGCTGAACATATCCTGAAAGAAACCGACAGTACACGTAAAGCCGCACCACGGATCGGCAACATAGGCATCAACCGCAGCAGGATCGCTGCTTACCCAGTCCACCGGCGTCCGGGGGCTGTCTATCCGTGCATTGTACGAACCGAACACAAGGACGTCCATCAGCGGCAGCACCCGCCGCCGACCGCAGATGCCAAGCAGCAGCGACAGCGTACGGGCAAAGGCCACTTCCGCCCGCCGGGGACCGGCAGTACCGCAGAGCACCACGCCGTCAAACTCGCCGCCATAGCATTCCATCACGCACTGAGAAACGAGCGAACCGAAACTGTGACCGAAAAGAAAGAGCTTTTTTCCGGGAAAACGCCTGCGCAGAAGCAGGGCTTCCTCATGGATGTCGTCTGCCACACGGAAAAAGCCCTTTTTGTCCGCAAGGTAACCGAATTTTCCCTTCCCCGCCTTTTCCGCACGAAACGCGGTCTCTCCATGCCCGCGGTGGTCTTCGGCAAACAGCGCCATGCCGTTCTCTGCCAGCACGGACGCAAAGCCTTCATAGCGCGACGCATGCTCCGCCATGCCGTGGCTCAGCAGGACGAGCGCCTGCACGTCACCTTCCGGAAGCCAGCTGTGCAGCACATTCTCTGCACCGTCCGTCATCACAATCGTTTCGCTTGAATACTGCATGTTTTCAGTATAGCACAAAAACGGCGCTTTCTGCTATACTGGGAGCCTATGGCTACGACTCAAATCATCACGGCGGAAAAAATGGTGTTTGGCGGTGACTGCATCGGCAAGATAGAGGGGAAAAATGTCTTTGTCCCGGCAGCAGTCCCCGGCGAAAAACTGGAAGTCGAAATCACCAGGGAACAGCGCGACTACAGCACGGCACGCATTGTCCGCGTGCTTGAACCGTCGGCACACCGGGTACTGCCCTTCTGCCCGCTCTACGGCAGGTGCGGCGGCTGTAACATGCAGCACATAGACGCAGCGTACCAGCAGGAGCTGCGTGCCGCAATCCTGCGCGAGGCATTTGAACGCGAAGGACTTACCGTGCCGGAGATAGTCTGCGTGGCGGGAAGCCCCACCGGCTACCGTACGCGCTTCCAGTTCCATTCCGGCGGACTTATGGAACGGCAGTCAAACAATATTATCCAGCTGAGCGCCTGTCCCTGCGCCAGCGCAGAGATAAACAAGTATCTGGCGGAAGTTCCCCCGGCGGAACGCCCGGAAGGCAGGGTGCATGTGTTCGGTTCAAGCCGCATCAGCTCGATTCCTGAGGGCTACGATAAAATCGTCATTGCCGAGGAACAGCGAAGGCAGGCTCCCCGGCAGGAAAAACAGCGGCCGGCAAGCACGCCCGGAGGCCGCAGGCTGCCGAAAATGAAGCGGATAAAGCCGCGCTTTGAGGGAACGACGGCAATTCCTGCAAACCTGTGCACCATCAGCCTGGCGGGAAAATCCGTCACCTTTGACGTGCAGGGCTTTTTTCAGTCGAACCTGGACGTGCTGGAACAGGCAGTGCCCCTGGTCTGCGAGGGACTGCACGGCACCAACGTGCTGGACATGTATGCCGGGGCCGGCACATTCTCCGTCTTCCTTGCAGACTGTTTCAAGAACATCTGCATGGTGGAACACAACCGGGATGCCCTTGTCTATGCGGAGCAGAACCTTGCCGGTACCGTACACGAAAGTTTCGGCCTGAGCGGCGAAACGTGGACAAAATATCACGCGGAAAGCTACCTGAAGCGGCACGGCGGGTTTGACGCCGTAGTCATAGACCCCCCGCGCAGCGGCATGGAAAAGGCCGTCTGCCAGTGGCTGTGCCAGTCGCAGATTCCTGCCATCCGCAGTCTTTCCTGCGACCCGGCAACGCACGCACGGGACGCAAAATTCCTTGTCCGGGCAGGCTACAGGCTTCAAAAGCTCTTCCTGCTGGATTTTTATCCCCAGACCTGTCACATTGAAAGCCTTGCGTGGTTTAGCAGATAAGGAAGCGGCAGCCTGCCCACGGAGCATTGCCGGCCGTTTCCCTATCGCTGTCAGATAAACCCAAGGCATGATCCGGGAACCGCTCAGGCTGGTTCCGGCATTGCCGCATAATTTTGAGGTGCAGAATGGATTCTATCATACATAGCGGCGCACACAGTTCCTGCAGGAAGTCCTGCAGCCGTTTCTGTGCAGGCAGCCGGCAGGAAGCCCGGCATATACTGCCGCCGGGAAAAAAAGCGGGACTGGGCGCATCCACGTTTTCCGCCCTGCTGCTTGCCAGTGCCGTCCTTGCCGCCCCCCTGCCGCTTTCCGCCCAGAGTGCGGCAGGAAAAAGCAGTGCCGGCAAAGCACCGGCACCGGTCTGCACCGAAGTAAAGCTTGCGGAGACAAAGCCCAGCTGGATAACCGTGCTCGGCGGAGGAATAGTTTCCGCACCGGTCCGCAGTGCCGGCGGCTACATCGCCCCCGTAGAGGGCAAAATGCTCTACTCCTTCAACGAGGAAGGTCAGGTTGTCTGGCAGCACGGTATTCCCCAGCTGCCGAGCATGATGAGCACGGGTACAGGAGGAATGCTCTGCTGCGTCAGCCGCGGCAGCCGCCTGAGCCTGGTGAACCCCAGCGGGCTGCAGCTGTGGATCAAGGACACCGGATTTACCATCACAGACGAACCGTACACCGGACACGACGGACGGATTTTTGTACGAGGAAGCACCACGCTTGCCTGCTACGGCCTCAAGGGGGTGCGGCGCTGGAAAATAAACGTGCAGGACCAGAATACCAGCCTTCCGCTCGTCGAACTGAACGATGGAACGCTCTTCATCTTCCTGAACAAAACTGAAAACGGAAAGACTATTGCGCATACAGTGTCACCATTTGGTACCATCGGCGAAGAAATAGTATTCTCCGGCACCGTCTGCAGCGCTGCCACCTGCACGGAGGGCGTCCTGCTTGCATTTGCTGACGGGAGCATCGGCCTGTGTGCCAGCGGAAAGAACGGAGCTTACTCAAAATGGATTGTCAGCAACAGGGAGACCGGACTGTCCGGCAGGAGCAGCATTATTCCCGGCGCATTTTCCGCTGACTGTGCAGCATTCGTATCCGGCCAGCGGGTTATCCTTGCGGACACGGCCACCGGCAGCATACGCACATCGTTCAGCAGCGGGGTCAATGCAGGGGCGCTCACGTTCAAGGGGATGACAGCGCAGGGACTGGTGCTTGCAGACAGCAGCCGCGCCGAATGCTACAACAAGGACGGCAACCCGCTGTGGCGGGCAATCTTCGGTTCCTCAAAAGGCTGGAACTACCTGTTCCCCACCGACGCCGGCTACCTCGTCTTCTGCGACAGCAACTGGACCATTGAATCATACCGCATCAGGCAAGGCGGGGCATCAGCCTCCAGCTTCCAGGAGGCACGTGCTCGCCCCTACACCGAACTCTATGCCCAGTCCGGCATGGTATCGTCATCCGTCACGGGGCGGGCAATCAGCCCATCCCTCTGCGCAGAAATGAAAAAAGCCTTCGGGCAGGGGGACTTCGGCGAGCGGGAACGCAAGTGGATTTCCTTGCTGAATAATGAAATGGCTGCCATCAACAGCGCATGGACGGTAAAAAGCAGCGTTGCCCACACGGAAGAAAACAATTACTTCCGCACGCACGTCGATTACACGGAACAGGTGCTCGGTATTGCCGCGTCCACAGGAACAGGGCTGTACCAGGGCTATGTTGCCTCACTCATCCGCTCCACCAGGGACAGGCGGCTGCTCACGCAGCTTATCAAGGACGCGGGGTCCATGGCATACGACCCCGACGGCCTTATGCTTTCTGCCATAGAAACAGTGCTCGTGCGTACCGATGCGGCGGGGAACGACGAACTTTTCACCGCGGTCTGCGATGCTACCTATGAAATCTGCCGCTTTATGGGACGCCCCACGTTCTTTGACCACGGCAAGGATATGCTCGCCCGCCTGCTCTACCCGCAGTACAGCAGGAACGTGCAGGACTATGCAAAGGAAACGCTCCGCAAAATTATCAAGAGCAAACTATAGGAATGTCTGGAAAACCGAACTTTTTCGGACTTCCCGGTAACAAATCCAGCCTGCCCCCTTCTTTTTTTTTTCAAAAGGGAGTATAATAGAAAGAACGGCAGCCTTGAAGCCCTGCTTTTTCCAGGAATCCCTGCGGTTCCCGGAGGACTGCCCTTCCGGACGGGCAGGCTCCCGAAGCTGCTGATCCGGACGGTACCCTATACATTTCTGGATGTTGGAGGATTTATGAAAACCAATAAAATCGCGGCAGCACTCCTGTCCCTTATCATGCTGGGGCTTGGGGCTGCAACGGCAATCGAAGTCAATGAGCCCGAACTGAGAAGCGTCGGGAAAACCGTGGAGTTTACGAACTATACGGGGCCCCATTCAGTCATCGAGACCGCAGATGCAATCACGGAAATCGGCCGCGGCCTTGGACGGCAGGTTGCCCGCAACGTCAGCACCAGTGCATCTTTTGGCCTGAACGGCAAATATGCAGTCATCCACGCAGTGGATCCTTCCACAAAAGAAAAGCTTGACGCAGACATCATCCTCATCAACCCGAACGCAACGGTGGATCACATTCGGAACCTCCGCAGGATTATCGCAGGTTACCTGACCGCAGCTTACGGTTACAGCAATGCCGATGCCACCACGGTCGCAACCTTTGTTACCGTGTACAATGCAGTGTACCGCGGCAACCTTGACATCTACAAGAGCAAGTATAAGGACGTCGTCACCAAGAACCTGACCGCTGCAAACTGCGGTCTGAGTACCACGTGGAGCGACTGGCCGGGCAAATCTCAGATTGTCATCCCGCTCTACGACCTCAACGGCGGGCTTTCCACCGTCGATACATCAGTCATCAGCGACAAAAATGTCGTCAACAACCTGCGCGAACAGGACGATATGGGCATTGACGAGCGCAAGAAGCTCGTTGACATAAAGGAACGCGAGGCAGAAGACGCCGGGGAAAAGGCGGAAGCCGCAGCACAGGCAGCAGAAGAAGAAAACAAGAAGCTTGCCCAGCAGCAGCAGGACGCAAACAAAGCCCAGCAGAATGCCGACAAAGCCCAGCAGAATGCCGACAAGGCTCAGAAGGATGCCGATAAAGCCCAGCAGGATGCAGAAAAAGCGCGGCAGGATGCGCTGAAGGCTCAGCAGGACGCACGGAACAACCCGAACGACGCGGAAAAGCAGAAGGCAGCACAGAAGGCCCAGCAGGATGCAGCGAAGGCCCAGCAGAATGCCGACAAGGCTCAGCAGGATGCAAACAAGGCCCAGCAGAACGCAGACAAGGCTCAGGAACTTGCTGACAGTGAAAAGTCAAAGGCCGATGAGCAGAAGAAGAAGGCTGATGAAGCAAATAAGAAAGCTGAGGAACAGCAGGAATTTGCAGACAAGAAGCAGGAAGAAGCCCAGCGCGAACGTACTGAAATCGCAAAAGACCAGCAGCGCCTGCTGCAGGATGCTCTTGCGGTTTCTGAATCAAATACTGTTATCGGCCTCAAAGTCGTTGACAACGCAAAGGATCTGAGCCAGATGGTAAAAGTAAACGTGGAAACTGGAGACACCGTGCGCGTTTCTCCCGTCAGCCTTATCCACAGAAGGATTATCCTGCCGGTCGCAAATCCGACCGTTGACACGGATTCTGCCGCAAAAGCCATCCGCGAATCTGTCCAGACGGAAGCCATGGCAAGTGACATCTACTACATGGCAATTTGTGGTGAGAACGCAAATCAGGG
>CADCQA010000125.1 GCA_902803415.1 uncultured Spirochaetaceae bacterium
AAGAAAAGGACTGGACGGAATGGCCGGTGCTCAAAATCAGCTTCGGCCTGAACAGCTACGAGGACAACGCGAGGCTCAAGGCACGTCTCAACGCCATCGCATCGGAATACGAGAAGCTGTATGGAATCGAGCGTCAGGGCGACGACCCTGCGGAGCGCCTCGCAGATGTCATCCAAACGGCCTATGAGAAGACCGGGAAGCAGGTCGTCATCCTGATTGACGAGTACGACAAGCCCGTCCTGGACGCGCTCTACACGGACTACGAGGAGCAGAACCGGCAGGAGCTGCGCAGCTTTTACAGCCCGCTCAAGGACTGCGACAAGTACATCCGCTTCCTGTTCATCACGGGAATCACCAAGGTGAGCCATGTGAACATCTTCAGCGGCCTGAACCAGCTGGACGACATAAGCCTTGATGATGAGTATTCTGATTTGTGCGGCATCTCAAATGCGGAGCTTGAGCGTTACTTCATGCCGGAAATCACGGCGCTGGCAGAGAAGAACGGCATTTCCCCCGATGAGGCGAAGGCACGGCTTGCCGCCATGTACGACGGCTATCACTTCACGTACGGTGCAGAGGGTGTCTACAATCCCTTCAGCCTCCTGCGCTGCTTCAAGCAGAAGAAGTTCGGCTCCTACTGGTTCGAGACGGCGACCCCCACCATGCTCATCCGGACGCTGGAAAACCGCCCCGCCGACCTCCTGCGCTACACGGCCCCCATAATCACGCAGGAGTCGAATTTCAAGGACTATGACCCCGATAACGCGAACATGCTTCCGGTGTTTTACCAGTCGGGCTACCTGACCATAAAGGACTATGACGATGACTCGGAGCTGTACACGCTGGGCATCCCCAACCGCGAGGTGGAGAAAGGCATGTTCCGGATCATAATCCCCAGGTTCACGACAATAGAAAGCGATGACTTGGGGCTTGCGGTTGAGAACTTCCGGCAGGCGTTCATCCATGCCGACATTGAGCGTCTTGCCGCGCTCCTAAAAGCTGCGGTAGCGGACATCCCCGTGCTGATGAAGAAGAATCAGTGCGAGAACTATTACGAGTCCATAACCTACGTGATTTTCAAGCAGACGGGATTCAGCGTGGTCCCCGAGCTCCAGTCCATAATGGGGCGGAGCGACATAACGGTTGCGACGAAAGACACCGTCTACATCTTCGAGCTCAAGATGGACAAGGGGCGGGGCGTTGACGATGTTGCCGCCGAGGCCCTGCAGCAGATAGACGCGAAGGGCTATGCGGACCGCTTCTCCGTGGCGGGCAAGCAGCTGTGCAAGGTCGCCCTCGTGTTCTCCAGCGAGGGCAAGGGGCTTGTCGGCTGGAAAGCCGCCGGGAAGTCATAGGGGGTGCGCTTCTGAGCGCACGGTCTTTGTCCTGCGGGGCGTAGGTACAGAAGGTGACCTGCGCGCCGCCTCCCAGTTGCCCGCGCTCAGCCCCCTATGATGTACACGACGAACGCGCACAGCCATGCCACAGCGCACTGCCACAGCACAAGGGCAGCCGCCCACTTTTTCCCAAGCTCCCGCTTGACGGATGCGATTGCCGCAACACACGGCGAATACAGCAGGCTGAACACCAGCATGCTTGCCGCTGCACGTGTCGTCAGGGCGGAAGCGGCGGAGCCTTCGAACAGAATCTCCATCGTGGAAACCACGCTTTCCTTTGCCATCACGCCGGAAATCAGCGAGGTGCAGATGCGCCAGTCGCCCAGCCCGATGGGGCGCATGAGCGGCTCAAGCAGCCCGGCAATGTGGGCAAGGATGCTCTGCGAGGAATCCTCGGTGAACGTCAGGTGCAGGTCAAAGCTCTGGAGGAACCAGATGACGATGGTTGCCATGAAAATCACGGTGAACGCGCGCTCCAGAAAGTCCTTCGCCTTTTCCCAGAGCCGCTGCGCCGTGTTCCGCAGGCTCGGCAGCCGGTAGTTGGGCAGCTCCATCACAAAGGGCACCGGCTCGCCCTTGAATAAAGTCTTCCTATATAGAAGTGCCGCAAGGATGCCGGCGGCAATGCCAAGCACATACAGCCCCGTCATTACCAGCCCCCCGCGCCCCGGAAAAAACGCCGCCGTAAAGAAAGCGTAAATCGGCAGCTTTGCCGTGCAGCTCATGAAGGGCGTCAGCAGGATTGTCATCTTGCGGTCGCGCTCGCTCGGAAGAATCCGTGTGGACATGACGGCGGGGACGGTACAGCCAAAGCCTATCAGGAGCGGCACAATGCTGCGTCCCGAAAGCCCTATTTTCCGGAGCATGGTGTCCATCACGAACGCCACGCGCGCAATGTAGCCGGAATCCTCCAGAATCGAAAGGAAGAGGAAGAGCGTCACAATGACCGGCAGGAAGGAGAGCACGCTGCCAACGCCCGCAAAGATGCCGTCTATAATCAGCGCATGGAGCACCTCGTTTGCACCGGCTGCCGAAAGTCCCGCGTCGGCAAAGGCGGTGAGCGCGTCTATTCCGCGTTCCAGCAGCCCCTGCAGGAATGCACCGATGACGTTGAAGGTGAGGAAGAACACCAGCGCCATAATCGCCAGAAACAGCGGGATTGCGGTAAAGCGCCCGGTCAGCAGGCGGTCAAGCCGCTGTGAGCGTATGCGTTCGCGGCTTTCGTGCGGCTTTTTGACGGTCTGGCGGCAGACGTTCCTGATGTAGGAATAGCGCATGTCCGCGATGGCGGCGCTCCGGTCAAGCCCGCGCTCGTTCTCCATCTGGAGCGCAATGTGTTCCAGGATTTCCATCTCGTTCACATCCAGGTCCAGCTGGTACAGGATGCGCTTGTCGCCCTCCAGCAGCTTGCTTGCGGCAAAGCGAACGGGAATCCCCGCCTTATCTGCGTGGTCCTGTATCAGGTGGATGACCGCGTGGAGTGCGCGGTGCACGGCGCCCCCCGAATCGTTCTCGCCGCAGAAGTCCTGCCGCAGCGGCCGCTCCTGGAAGTGCGCCACATGGACGGCATGCTTTACCAGCTCGTCAACGCCCTGGTTCTTCGCAGCGGAAATCGGGACGACGGGCACGCCGAGCAGCCCCTCCATTTTGTTCACGTCGATTGAGCCGCCGTTCCCGGTCACCTCGTCCATCATGTTCAGCGCCACTACCATCGGCACGTCCATTTCCAGCAGCTGCATGGTCAGGTAGAGGTTGCGCTGGATGTTCGTGGCGTCCACAATGTTTATGATGCCGCGCGGCTTTTCGTTCAGCACAAAGTTGCGGGAAATGATTTCTTCGCTGGAGTACGGCGACATGGAATAGATGCCCGGCAGGTCGGTGACGAGCGTGTCGGGGTGGTTGCGGATATGCCCGTCCTTGCGGTCAACCGTAACGCCGGGGAAATTCCCCACATGCTGGTTGGAGCCGGTAAGCTGGTTGAACAGCGTGGTCTTGCCGGAATTCTGGTTCCCCACCAGCGCGTAGGTGAGGAGCGTGCCGTCGGGGAGCGGGTCGCCGTCGTCCTTGGCATGGAAGCGGCCGCCCTCGCCAAGTCCCGGATGTGCCGTCCTGCCGTCCCCCTGTGCCGCGTGCATGGCGGCGGCAGATACGGCTTCGCCCTCGCCCAGCGCCTGCACCTCGATTTTCTCTGCATCGGCAAGCCGCATCGTCAGCTCGTAGCCGCCCACATCCAACTCAAGCGGGTCGCCCATTGGCGCCAGCTTGATCTTTGTTACCACGGTGCCGGGGATTACCCCCATGTCCAAAAAATGCTGCCGCAGCTCGCCGTTCCCGCCAATCTTGGAAATCCGCGCAGCCGCCCCTATAGGCAAATCTCTTAGTGTCACAACGATCCTCTTCTCTCCATTATAGCACAGGCTGGGGGGATTTGCAAAATTCAGTGGTAGCGGGCAATTTTACGAGGGGAGCGCAGCCGTCACTGCGGCGCAAGCCTTAGGAAGCGTTCGTGCTTGAGCACCATCTGTACAAGGAGCTCACCGGGGAAGAACGGCAGCAGCGCAATGCCTACAGAGCGTTTTCAATATTCCGGTTCATACGCTGCAGCAGTTCCAGCAGGGTCTGTTTGTCGGCCTCTGAAAAGCCGCGGTAGCATTCGGTGAGCAGCTCCCGCGATATGGCGGACGTGCGCTCCGTGTAGGCAAGCCCCTGTTCCGTCAGTGCAATGTACTTGCGCCTGCCGTCATCTTCCGCTGCTTCCTCGCGCACCAGCCCGGATTCGCGGAGCTTGCGGATGAGCACGGTGGTGGTGGACTTGTCGCGGTTTATGCCGTCCGCCAGTTCCTTCATGGAAAGCTTCTGGTGCTGTGACAGCAGGTACAGGATGTAGCCGTGGGACGACACCAGCCCCGCCGTGTCTGCCAGCCGCCGGTTTGTAAAGTCCGCAGATACCGTGTGCAGGTGCGAGATAAGCGAAAGAATTGAATTTGTTGAGTATTCCATTTGATACAATCTCCGGTATAGGTAACTTTGAAAATGCGATATTTTAAGCCGCGCTATATCTGCCTCTTACTGTTTCCCTGCACAACACAGGATTGTCTATACATTATAATAATATTTTACTGACATCGCAACAGAAAAAGCTCGGAAACGCAGACAGTACTGTAAAACTGTGCCGGTAAGGGGGTGACTTCTCGCAAAAACTGTGGTACAGTAGAGACAGAAGGTCTTGTATGCGCTGTATTACAGAAGAAATACTTGAAGCCCGCGAAAGAGAATAAAAGAAGCTTCTGAATGGATATAACTTATAAAGAGACACATGATTTTAATGAAAAAGAACTGGAGAAACTCTTCCTTTCGGTAGACTGGTCATCAGGACACTACCCGGATAAACTTGTTGTTGCGATGAAAAATTTCAAAACGGTTTATTCGGCATGGGATGGTGATAAGCTGGCAGGCATGGTATGCGCAATGGATGACGGGATTATGAATGCGTACGTACACTATTTGCTTGTCAATCCGGAATATCAAGGACAAAAGATTGGCAGAACACTTCTTGACATGATAAAACAGCACTATAAAGATTATCTCAGGATTGCAATAATTGCAGTAAATAAAGAGGTGCATTTTTATGAAAACTGCGGTTTTGAAAAAGCCGGTGATTTGTGCCCTGTGTTTATTACAACATTGAAGAGTTAACATAGATGATAAAACTAGAAACAGAACGATTATGTCTTCGAGACTATGTAGAGACGGACTTTGAGGCATATTATAAATTGAAGACCGATGATGAAACTATGTATTATATGCGAGACATTGAGCTTCATTCGCTTGAAGAGGGCAGAAAAGAATTCCAAGAAGTGCTGGCAGATATGAAAAATCCTGACAGAGAGTATTATTTTCTTCACATGGAATTAAAAGACACCCATGAACAGGTCGGAAGCATAGGGTATACAGTAATTGATGATACACCTGTAGGGAAAATCGTTCATCTTGGGTACTTCACGTATCCAAAATTCTGGGGGAATGGATATACCTCCGAAGCACTTAAAAAGGTTTTGGAATTTGCATTTACAAAGGACAATGTGTACAGAGTTACAACAGGATGTCTTAAAGAAAATGTCGGCTCTGAAAGGGTTATGCAAAAGAACGGCATGATTAAAGAAGCAGAACATGTTGATTATGAGTGGCATGATGGGCGTATGAAAACACGTCTGGAATACAGACTTCTGAAAAAAGAATGGGAACCGGAGAAGTAGTAGTTGATTAAAATTGAGTTATTATCAAAATCAAATTTCTGTTCAGAATCATTAGATTCATATAACAGAAAACACAATGTAAATAAGGTATATCGAAAAATAGACGGAGAATATACGTTAGTAGAATGCAAATACACCGAAGACTGGGACCTGAACAAAAAGCGTTCAGTGGCAAAGCAGATAAGCAGTGATGATTATATTACATACATTGCATTGGAAAATGAAAAAGT
>CADCQA010000126.1 GCA_902803415.1 uncultured Spirochaetaceae bacterium
CAAGGAATGCACGCACCTGACAAAGAAAAATGTGGCCTGCTTCCAGTGGCTGCCTGAAAGCTGTGCCTACCGCCTGCTGCATGAAGGTAAAACGCTTCCCCCCTGGCACCCTTTGCTGAGCGGCAGCCGGGAAAGCGTCCGTGCCGCGGGCATCACCGTGCAGGATGCCGTGCACGAAGACGAAGCCGGCGACTGGGAAGACTACGAGATTCCCCAGAAAGTCTAAAGCGGCAACATATTAAGTATAAATCAATCATATCCGGCAGGCAGCGCTCTATTTTGGGGTGCCCTATTGTTAAACAAAATCATTCCTGTTATACTGGGAAGGCTTTAAAGCCGGGCAGCGCCTTTTCCCCGGAAGTGCCGGGCTTTGTAACTTACGCACGTTCAAGAGGACTCCAGTGTTTTTAAAAAGTCTTGAAATATATGGATTTAAATCATTTGCCGACAAAACGCTCATCAACTTTGCAGACGGCATCACCGCGCTTATCGGCCCCAACGGATGCGGCAAAAGCAACGTTGTGGACGCATTGAAGTGGGTACTTGCAGAAAACAAGTCAAAGAACCTCCGCGCAGCAAGCATGGAGGACGTCATTTTTAACGGCACGGAGGCACGCCCCGCGCTTTCCATGGCGGAAGTTACGCTCACCATTGCAAACGAAAAAGGGCTGCTCCCCGTGGAAGACACGGAAATCGCCCTCAAGCGCCGCCTGTACCGTTCCGGCGAAAACGAATACTTCATCAACGGCCGCCAGGTAGGTGCAACAGAAGTCCGCAAACTCTTCATGGATACCGGCGTGGGAAAGTCCGCCTACTCCGTCATGGAACAGGGCAAAATCGACCAGATTCTTTCCTCCAAGCCGGAAGACCGCCGTTACCTGTTTGAGGAAGCAGCGGGCATCAGCCGCAGCAAGGCAGAAGTGGCTGAGGCAGAGCGCGAGCTTGAACGCACGCGGGCAAACCTTGCGCAGATAGAAACAGGGCTGGTGGAAACAAAGCGCAGCTACGAAACGCTCAAAGTACAGTCAGACAAAACCACCAAATACCGTGCACTCAACGACGACAAATTCAACTACGAACTTGACATCCAGCTGCTCCGCCTGAAAGATTTTACGCAGGGCAAGGCACACCATGAGCAGGACCGCAAGGATGCTGAGGAACGGCGCGATGCAGTCTCCCGCGAAATTGATGAAATCTACAATACGCTCAACGAGAACACCGACAAAATCAAGGAGATGCAGGAGCTCGTCAACATCAAGCAGCAGGAAGTCATCAAGATAAGCGCCGAGCAGACGGGCAAAAAAGCACTTGCAAAGCAGCTGCACGACCACCAGAACGAGGTGAAGGAAAAAATCGGGCAGCTGGAAAACCGCATCAAGAACGTGCAGGAGCGCATCGACGAATACAACGAGGAAATTGACAGCCTGAACGCCGAGCTCCACGACAAGAAGAAGAAGCTGGAAGACATCAGCGCCAATATAGACGGCTTCACGGAAAACATCCGGATGTCCTCCGGACAGATAGAAGAAAACCAGAAGCGCATCAGCTCGAATAACGGACGGATACGGGAACTGGACGGGGAACGCGCAGGCCTGCAGCAGCAGCTTGCCGCCATCACCGAAGATATTGTGACGGAGCTTGATGCAAAGCTCAAGGACGCAGGCTACTCCAGCGCAGCAAACCGCAAGGCAAAGGAAGCCCTGGACACCGTGCTGGAACGCATCAAGATTTTTGCCACAGGGCGCGCAAACATTTTCCGTGACTTCGCTTCCCTGCCCTCCCACCCGGAAAAAGATGCCGCACAGTTCGGCGCAGACGCAGTGCAGGCCTTTACCGACCTTGCAGCCATGCTCGGGGAGCTTTCTGCCGCGCTGGACGGCTACACAAAGACCACGCCGCAGTTCATCGACGAATTTCTTTCGCCGGAAGGCATTATCACCCGCAAGCGCAGCATCGATGCCAGCATTCAGGACAATATTTCCCGCGCTGACGGCATACGGCAGGAAAGCGAGGCACTTACAAAGACAAACGCCGAGCTGACAAAAAAGATAAACGAGTACAAGGAAACGCTCAGCAAGCTGCGCATCAACCAGGCCCAGATGGCTCAGCAGATTACCTCCGGCGAACAGCAGGTATCCACGCTGCGCAAGACGCTTGCCGCAGAAGAATCTTCCCTGCGGGAACTGGAAGAAGAACTCTACGAAGAAAACAAGCGGCGGGAAGAAGCCGATGAGCAGATAGAGGAATGCGAAGAGCAGATTGCAGAGCTTGAAGAGAAAGGCATTGCCATCACCCGCGAGCTGACGGCGCTGGACAAGCAGATTCAGGAATGCAACAGCAAGGTGAGTGGCAAGCAGAGCCTCCTGCAGAAAAAACAGGAAGAAAAGAACAAGTGGCAGGCACGGCTGGAAAAACTCAGCGTTGACATTGCCCAGAACGAGACGGAAATCCGCAACGTCAAGCAGAATTTCCAGGACAATTATTCGCGCGACCTCATGGAATTCGAGGAGCGCATGTACAAGATAACGACGTCTTCCGCAGAACTGCGCGAGCGGCTCGCACAGACCAAGCAGAAGATTCAGGAACTCGGCCAGGTGAACATGATGGCCGTGGAGCAGTTTGCCGAAGAAAAGGAACGCTACGAACGCCAGCAGGCAAGCTTTGACGACACAAAGAAATCGCTGGACAACCTGACACGCGTAAGCGAAGAAATCAGGACAAAGTCATCGGAACTGTTCCTTGACACCTACAATAAAATCCGCCGGAATTTCCACAACATGTTCCGCAGGCTTTTCAACGGCGGGCGCGCAGAGCTGCGGCTCGTTGACCCGGCAAACGTGCTTACCACCGGCATAGAGATTTTTGCCCAGCCGCCGGGAAAGAAGCTGGTGAACATTTCGCTGCTTTCCGGCGGTGAAAAAACCATGACGGCGGTCGCACTGCTCTTTGCCACCTATCAGGTACGCCCCAGCCCCTTCTGTCTGCTTGACGAGATTGATGCGGCACTGGACGACAAAAACGTTACCAGCTTTGGGGAATCCCTGCGCGCATTTGCAAACGTAAGCCAGTACATTGTCATTACGCACAACCGCAAAACCGTGCAGTGCGCTTCCAGCATGCTGGGCGTCACCATGGAAGAAAGCGGCGTAACCAAAGTACTTCAGATACGCCTTGATGATGACACCATCAACGGGCGGGTTACCTACGGCAGCGACGATGACTTTGTGGAAGAAGATGTGCCGCCGGAAGAAGGCATTGTCATACCGCCGCGCCCGCCGCGCCGCGAACATAACCCTGACGGAACACTCAAACAGCCGGAAGAGGCGCCGTCTGCCGGTGCCGCAGAGGAGCCGGCGCAGGAAATTCAGCCCGCTCCAGCAGAAAATACGGACGAAGCAGCAAAGATTCAGGCGCAAAATGCCGAAAATGTAGATACTATACCAGATGCAACGGCAGACGAGGAGACGGTACAGGAAGATGCAGTTCATTGACGACATAAAGGATTCTATACAGAATTTTATAGAAGAGAACAGCAGGCTGACGGCCGCAATCATTGCAATCTTCGTGATTCTGTTCCTGAGCGGAAGCATCGCCCTTGCCATCCGGGGAAAATCAGGAGCCGGTGGAAAAGCTGCCAGGCTTCCGGCCGAGGAATTCACTCAGGCTGAAGAATTCCTGAAACCGGAGAACCTCAATTTGACGGAAGATTACTATTTTTCCCGTATTTCCCCGGACACGTGGTCGGACGAAGAACGGGAACGCTGGTTTACTCCGCCTGATGAGCAGAACATGCAGGAACTGGGAAAGGCAAACGATAAAATCATAGATACCATACTGGAGGCGGCCCCATGAAATTGACCGGCAGTCACATAGCAAAATGCATACTCTGTACACTGCTTGCAGCAGTTCCGTTCAGTGCTGCGGCACAGGAAGAAAATCAGGAAGCGCAGGCTCCTGCGGAGTTTACACCATCAGAGATAGTGCCGTCCCGCTCGGTTACGCTCAAGAAAAACCAGAACCTTGATATCGTCTATCCCGGCTCAGGCTGGATTTATCTTGGGGAAACAAGCGGTTCTACCCTGCTGCGCTATGCAGGACGCAAGCTTTCAGCCGACACAACGTCGTTCACCCTGCTCGCGCAGGAAAACGGTTCTGCCGTGCTCCACTTCTTCAAAAACGACGCACTTACCGGCAAATATATAGAAGATTATCTTGAAGTCAGCATTGAGAGCAGTAGTGCCGTTGCAAACCACGTAACGGCGCCGTCCTATGCAGATGTTATTCCGCCGCGCCCGACGTTTAATGCGGCAGTGGCATCCGGTACACAGGCAGCACAGCCCCAAAAGGACAAAGAAACTTCCCCGCAGGCAGCTGTGCAGGAACAGGAAAGCCGGAAAGAAGCCCCCGTGCAGGCTGTAGCACAGAACAGCGGCGCAAAAGATGCCGCTTCCACCGTCATCCAGAACACCGATTCCGCGGAAGAAGCTGCAGCTCCGGTGGCAGAAAGCCGTACAGCACCTGCAGCAAAGGAAAGCAGCAGCAGCTCTGGCAGCACAGCCGCTGCAACTGCAAAGGAAGACACCGCAAGCCTTTCTTCCGACGACATCCTTGCGCTCGCCCAGAAAGCATACGATGCAAAGGATTATCCGCTCAGCCTTTCATACCTTGCAGATTTCCTTGACAAGGCAGTTAGCCGGGTTGACGAAGGCCTGTACCTGCAGGCACGCGCACTGGAAGCACCTTCTGCCTCACGGGATATCAAGCAGTCCATCAGTGTCTACCGGAAAGTGGTGGAACAGTTCCCGGAAAGCCCCCTCTGGGAAACGGCAAATGCAAGAATCGTCTACCTTGACCGCTTCTATTTTGCCATCCGCTGAGAGAGGAAGAAACGCATGAAAACCTTCATTGGAACTAAAGCTGCACCCCTTGCCCTGGTAATGACCGCCCTGTTCGCAGCACTGCTGTCCTCCTGCCGGATACAGCAGGTGCAGAATCAGCCGAGGACCATCACCGTAACCGGCAGCGGCACGGTGAAAATTCCCAGCAACAAGGCAAACATAAAGCTTTCCGTCATCACGCGGAACAACGATGTGGTGGAAGCAACAAAGGAAAATGCCGAAAAAATGGCGGCAGTAAAAAAGGCAATTCGGGAAGCAGGGGTGCCTTTTGCGGACATCACGACCTCAAACTATGCCATCATGCAGGAAGACAGCTATCAGAACGGCAGAACGATCGTGCAGGGGCAGTATGTCGTCTCAAACCAGGTAAACGTGACAATGAGCAACGTTTCCAATGCCGGAGCCGTGATTGATGCCGCTGTCAGGGCGGGAGCAAACCAGCTTTCTTCCCTTTCCTACACGGCAGAGGAAAACGATGATTCCGTAAAGCAGGCACGGCTGCTCGCCATAAAGCAGGCAGAGGAAAAGGCGAATACCCTGGTAACAGCCAGCGGCGCCACGCTGGGCAAAGTGCTGTCCATTGTGGAAGAGCGTTACCCCGATGCTTTCATGGCAAATGCGGGCCTGCGGAATGCCGTGGATGACGGGCAGCAGAGCGAAATCACCGGCGGCGATTACCTGATAACGGTGTCCGTGACCGCAAGCTACGAAATTCTCTAACCGATTGCAGGAAATTAATATTTAGGATATAGTAGAACAAAATTGAAGCCCGCCGGCAGCATTCCGGCGGCGTTTCGTATTTATACGAGGAAAAGTATGCTGGATTATAGATTCATCAAAGAAAACCTTGAAGCCGTAAAAGAAAACATCAGGAACCGCAACATGGTTGCTGATGCAGACATCGTTGTAAGCCTGTTTGACCAGAAAACAGCCCTTACTACAGAACTGCAGGGACTGCAGCAGAAGCGCAACGCCAATGCAGCAGCGATGAAGCAGAAGCTTGACGATGCCACCCGCCAGAAATATGTCGCGGAAGGCAAGCAGCTCAAAGACGACATAGCTGCTGTGGAAAAGAAGCTCTCCGATATTGAGGAGAAACTTGAGGAAGCAGCACGGAAAATCCCGAACATGGCAAGTCCCGCCGCTCCGGTCGGCAAGCTGGATACTGAAAACCTTGAAGTCAAGAAAGTGGGTACCCCGCGGAAGTTTGAATTCAAGCCGAAAGACCATGTGCAGCTTGGCGAATCGCTGGGACTGCTTGATTTTGACCGCGGAACCAAGGTTTCAGGACAGAAATTCTACTACCTCAAGAACGAAGCCGTATTCCTTGAGCAGGCGCTCATCATGTACGCACTGAATATCCTGCGCAAGCACGGCTTTACCACATTCATCACACCGGACGTAGCACGGCAGGAAGTCCTGCAGGGCATTGGTTTTAACCCGCGCGGCAACGAAAGCAACGTCTACTGCATTGAAGACGAGGGCACCTGCCTTGTGGCAAC
>CADCQA010000127.1 GCA_902803415.1 uncultured Spirochaetaceae bacterium
ATAACGGTATCGCATTTTGCAATCATGCTGCCCAGTGACGGCTCCGCGTTAAAGCCCAGTTTAGCGGCGTTCGCCCGCAGCTTCTCCTGGTTCGGTGCGTAGGCAAAAATATTTCCGCCCTGCACCTTGCCGGACTTGATGAATCCTCCGGCAATCGCCAGAGCCATATTCCCCATTCCTATGAATCCAATGTTTTTCATGTCTGCATCCTTTGGGGCACTGTGCCCGGAAAAAAAGAGGGCAGGACTTCCGCCCTGCCGTCTCTCTTCTATTTTATTTTATGAGGAGCTGCGCGTAAGCCTTCAGCGCGGGATCCATCTTGTCCGCGAGCACGGCCTTGGCAAGTGTCTTGCCCAGCTGCACGCCTTCCTGGTCAAAGCTGTTTACGTTCCACAGGAAGCCCTGGAACATCACCTTGTTTTCAAAGTGAGCCAGCAGTGCGCCCAGCGATTCCGGGGTAAGCTGCCTGCCGTAAATGATGCTGGACGGGCGTCCGCCTGCAAAGAATTTGTTGGGATTTTCGTCGTCCTTTCCGCAGGCAAATGCCACAATCTGCGCCGCCACGTTTGCGCACAGTTTCTTCTGGCTGGAAGAGCCCTGAATGTCTACGTCCTTGCCCGTCTGGTTCTGCTGGAACGCAATGAACTGCAGCGGAATGACGTCCGTGCCCTGGTGGAGCAGCTGGTAGAATGAGTGCTGGCCGTTGGTGCCCGGTTCGCCGAAAATGACGGCGCCCGTCTGGTAGTCCAGCTTCTTGCCGAAGCGGTTCACGCTCTTGCCGTTTGATTCCATGTCAAGCTGCTGCAGGTGCGCGGGGAAGCGGGAAAGCGCCTGTGAGTAGGGAAGCACCGCCGTGGTGGGGTAACCCTGCACGTTGCGCTCGTACACGCCGATGAGTGCGTCCATCAGGGCTGCGTTTTTGGTGATGTCCTTTTCCGTTGCAAGTGCGTCTTCTTCCGCAGCGCCCTTAAGGAAACGGCTGAACACGTCCGGGCCGAATGCAAGGCTCAGGATGGCACCGCCCACCGCAGAGGTTGAAGAATAGCGTCCGCCGATGTAGTCGTCCATGAAGAATGCTGCAAGGTAGTCGGGGCTTTTTGCCAGCGGGCTGGTTTCGCTCGTTACGGCAATCATGTGCTTTGAAGGATCAAGCCCTGCTTTCTTCAGGAATTCGATGACGAAGGTCTGGTTTGTAAGTGTTTCGAGCGTGGTGCCGGACTTTGACACCAGGATGAAGATGGTCTTTGCAAGATCGAGCGAAGCGAGCACTGCGGCTGCATCGTCCGGGTCAACATTGGAAATAAAGTGTGCGTCCATCTTGAAGCAGCTGTTTGCCTTTGCCCAGTTTTCCAGTGCAAGGTACATGGCGCGCGGGCCAAGGTCTGAGCCGCCGATGCCAATCTGACAGACAGTGGTGTATTTTTCGCCCTTCTCGTTGAGGAGCTCGCCGGAATGCACCTTTGCTGCAAAGTCTGCAATGGCTTTCTGCTGCTGCACGTAGAAGGTGCGCTTGTCCGTGCCGTCTGCCACCACAGCCTTGCCAAGCTGACCGCGGGTCATGTGGTGCAGCACCATGCGCTTTTCGCCAAGGTTCACCACTTCGCCGTTGTAGAGCGCCTCGAATTTCTCCAGCAGCTGGGCTTCTTCTGCAAGTTCCTTGAACTCCGCGATGATTTTTGCGTCAACCTGCTTTGCTGCGTAGTTATAGCAGAGACCGCTGCCCATGGGAATGGAATACTGTGCGACGCGCTGAGCGCCGCCTTCACCCTTGAGCGCATCTGCCACGGAAACCTCATTCTTGAGGGCAGTGAGCTTCTTGAAACCTTCAAGTTCCGCCAAATCGTTCCATGAAATTGTTGCTGCCATAGAGACCTCTCTAAAAAACTTATGTCGGGGGGCGCCGGAAAGTCTGACGAATTCCGGCTGCCTGCCGGATACTATATCAAAATATCCCGAAATATGCTATAATGAAAGCACAAAATTCATCAGGAGGTCTATAAATGACTGCTATTATTGCACTTATCATCAAAATTCTGATAGGAGCGTTTGTCGGCTGGCTTGCAGGAGTCCTTATGAAGAGCAGCCACGGTTTCTGGATGAGCGCGCTGCTCGGTATCGTCGGCTCTGTGCTGGGGCACTGGCTTGCGGGGCTTATCGGTATTACTGCGGGCGGTCTCGGCGGTTTCCTTATCTCCCTTGCGGGCGCCTGTATTCTCATCGCAATCGTGCGTGCCGTTCTGGGCAAAAAGTTCTAGCCTGAAACGATGACGTTGCGCAGGAGATGCCTGCGCAGGAACTGAAAATGACTGGCGCCGCCTTTGCAGCATGTGCGTTGCAGAGGCGGCGCTGTTTTTCCGGGGATGCATGTTTATGCAGCCTGTTTACGCCTTATTCGTCTTCCAGCTCCGGGATGCGGAGCCTGAGCGCCTGCATGAACTGGTCGCCGCTGATGCCTTCGCGCAGGCAGATGAAGATGCAGTTTTCGCCGGCAATGGTACCGATGATTTCGTCCATGTTGAATGCGTCGAGTGCCTGCGACACAGCGTCCGCATGGCCGCCGAAGGTCTTGATGACAACGATGTTGCCGCTGTATTCTATGCTTACATAACCGCGCAGAAAATCCTGAATGTAGATCTGTTCGCTTTCGCGCCGCTCGTCCTCGTCCGGCAGCGTGTAGACGTAGCCTGCGTGCCCGTCGCTCACCTTGCCCACCTTGAGCAGCTTAAGGTCGCGGGAAAGCGTTGCCTGCGTTACCTCGAAGCCTTCTTTCTGAAGGTAGCCGAGGAGCTCCTCCTGGCTTTCGATGCGGTAGTTCTTGATGAGTCTGCGGACGGTCTTGAGCCGTGTAAGCCTTTCTTTCAAAATAATGCCTCGAACCTGCCCGGTTCAAAAGCAGCGGCTTCTTCACCGGATTCTTTTATTCATTATTATGTATATTTATACATTTGTGTCAAGAGTAGGGAG
>CADCQA010000128.1 GCA_902803415.1 uncultured Spirochaetaceae bacterium
AGGAAGTTCTTGGCGGTGTCTTTTTTGTCAAGCTCAATGGGAAACAGACCCCCTGCAAGGAAGTCGCCGCGCAGGATGAGCATGTCGGCGATATCGATTTCTCCCCCGAAGTAACCCAGCATCAGTGCATCCAGAGAGAACTCCGGATTTTCACTGCTGGAAACGGGGTCTGAGCGTCTTACCTGCCCCCGGCTCATCACCCCGGTGTGCCCCTTAATGTACGGGGTGTCCAGGGCAGCGAGCGGTGCGAGCAGACATATATAGGAAAGTATCTTGCATACAAGTTTTTTCACGGTCTGTATCCTCCAGCTTTACAGCGGAAGCCCGGATGCTTCTGCAGGTTCCTTCCTGCCACGGCAAAAAGAAAAACCCAATTCATATATCGGCAGCTTTTGTGAGAATCTGAACCGATAATAGTAAAGAATCAGGAAATTCCAACATTGAAATTTAATAAAAAAAACAAATTTTTGCTATATTTGACTTGACTTATATTTGGAAGCGATTAAAATAGAAACTATGAGTGATTATCTTGATCCGAATAATGAAGAACTTCTCCAGGATTTCTTTGCTGAAGCTGAACAGCAGGTTGAAACACTGGAAAGCAACATCCTTGTTATCGAAAATGATCCGACTAACCATGACGCCATTGATGAGATTTTCCGTGCAGCTCACACACTGAAAGGTGGTTCTGCTACTGTCGAGATGACTGAGCTTGCAACGTTCTGTCATGACGTAGAGGATTTGCTAGATGCACTCCGTGGCGGGACAGCGACGGTGACGGAACCGATCGTGGATGTCCTGCTTTCTTCCATTGACATCATAAAGGCTATGCTTGAGTCCCGTAAGAACGGAGCAGCCTATCAGGAGGACGTGAGTCCGATCGTTTCAAAGATTCAGTCCTTCCTTCCCTCAAAATCCGGGAAGAAAGGAGGAAAGCCGGCTCCTGCTGCTGCGGCACCTAAGCCCGCTGCTCCGAAGCCTGCACCGGCACCGGAGCCTGTTGCGCCTAATCCCGACATGCCTCCGCTGCCGCCGCTTTCCGATGAGGATTTCAATGAGCTCAAGGAAGCAACGCCGGATGGTCAGAAGCTGTGGTCTATAAACGTCACCTTCGACGAGTCCAACCCGATGAACAGCGTCGGCGGTATTCAGGTCTTTGCTGCGCTCAAGAACCGCGGCACCGTCCTGAAGACTATTCCTGATTTTGAATCCTTGTACGAAGATAATTTCTATGCACAGGTCGTATACTATGTTGCAACAGCGTGCTCCGGTGCCGAGCTGGAGGATACAGCATTCCTTGATGATGTAACGCTTGCAACTGATGCCAGCGAAGTGCGCGGCCCGAGCGACGGTAGTAGCTCTAAGCTGACTGCCAGCGAGGTTCCTGTTGCTGCTGCAGCACCTGTCCGCGAGAAAGCTCCGGAACCGGCTCCTGCGCCGGTTGTGGCGGCTGCTCCCGCAGAAGAAGCTGCTCCGGTTGCATCCGTGCAGCCCGCAACTCAGGCAAACGTGCAGCAGGCAAAGGCCGGTATGGCGGCTTCCCAGAATGCACAGCCTGCTCACAAGGTGAACCAGACCGGTTCTATCCTGCGTGTTGATTCCCGCCGCGTAGATACGCTGATGAACCTTGTCAGCGAAACGGTTATTACAAAGGCTGCATTCAACCAGATTGGCCTGCACACGGCCGATCTGCAGGTTCAGCTGCAGACGCTTAACAGCGGCTATAAGGAAAAGCAGCACCGCCTGATGGAAGCCCTGCCCAAACTCATTGAGGATGTGCAGGCTGGTGCACCGGTCAAAGAAGTGCGCCAGAAGCTCGCCGATGAATTCGGTGCAATGTCCGGCTGGTTCGATACGTTTGAAAACGACTTTAAGCTTACGTCCAGCAAACTCCGCTCTTCTACGCAGAACCTTGGCCGCATTGCAAGCGAACTGCAGGAAGGCGTCATGAAAATCCGCATGGTTCCCATCGGTACGATTTTCAACCGCTTCCCGCGTGTTGTCCGCGATTTGAGCCGTGATTTGGGTCGCAAGGTTAACCTCGTAATAGAAGGTGAAGATACAGAACTTGACAAGACGGTCGTTGATGATCTGCTTGATCCGATCATGCACTGTGTCCGCAATTCTGTTGACCATGGCATTGAGACTCCCGATGAGCGCGTGAAGTTCGGTAAGGACGAAACGGGTACGCTTACGCTGCGGGCTGCCAATGAAGGCAACATGATTGTCATCGACATCATTGATGACGGCGAAGGCATCGATGTTGATAAAGTCCGCCAGAAGGCAATCAATAAGGGGCTTATTAGTCCTAACAAGGCGCTCACTGACCAGGAAGCCTATAACCTTATCTTTATGCCCGGTTTCTCTACGAGCGACAAGATAAGTAATGTTTCTGGCCGCGGCGTCGGTCTGGATGTTGTAAAGAATATGGTTGACAAGCTGAAGGGTAACATCTCTGTTACCAGTGAGCGCCATAAGGGTTCACGTTTCAGCATCCGTCTGCCGCTGACGCTTGCTATCATCCAGGGCCTGCTGGTGCGTGTCGGCAAAGAGGTTTACTCTATCCCGATTGCCAACGTTATCGAAAGCCAGCGCGTCAAGAAGAGCAGCATAAACACGATTGACAGCTATGAAGTCCTGAATGTCCGCAATGAGGTTATTTCAATCCTGCGTCTGAACCGGCTCTTTAATATCAAGGAGCGGGGCGAGAATGAATACTGCTTCATTGTTATCGTCGGTTCACAGGAAAAGAAGATTGGTGTGATGGTGGACGCCCTCATCGGTGAAGAGGATGTCGTTATTAAACCGTTGCGCGACCAGTTTACGACATCGCCGGGAATCGCCGGTGCGTCAATCCTTGGTGATGGTTCTGTTTCTCTCATCATTGATGTGAGCCAGCTGCTTGAGCTCGGCGTAAAACAGGAACTTGATGCACAGCAGCTTCGCGAAGCAGAAGCAATGAGAAGAGGGTAATTGCATGACTATACAGGAAAGACTGAGTGCTCTCGCTACGACAACAGAAGAGATTGGCGGCAAGAACCTTACGCCTGAACAGCTGGAAGAAGAAAAAAGGAAGAACAGTATCATCGACTATAAGATGGTAACGTTCTCCCTTGCCGGCAAGGATTATGCCATTGATATTATGAATATCAAGGAAATTGCCAAGGCCGGGCATTTTACCTATGTGCCGAACAGCCTTCCGTTCGTCCTTGGTGTCTACAATCTCCGCGGCGAAATCATCCCGATTATAGATCTCCGCCTCTTTTTCAACATTGAAGTGCCGGAGCATGATGAGAATGTGCTGGAAAACACGCTGATTGTCCTTGTAGGCGATCAGATGTTCGGTGTTGTTGTTGATGAAATTGACAAGGTTGTGGGTATTCAGAAGAATACCATCCAGCCGCCGCACCCGCTTTTCGGCGACATCAATATAAAGTACATCTATGGTGTCGTAGAGGCGGAGCGTCATCTGTACGTGCTGCTTGACATCGATAAGATTTTCGGTCTGCGCACTCCTGAAGAGGAACAGTCACTTGCCGAATCAGTGCAGGCTCAGATGGAAAAGAAGCAGGCACTGGCTGCGGAAGCTGCTGCCGCGGCACAGTCTGCAGCTGCTGCAAAGGAATCTGCCGCCCGCAAGAAGGCTGCAGAGGAAGCTGCCCTGAAACAGGCTGCCGCTGACTTCAACTTCATCTCTGATTCATTGAAGACTGCAAAGAAGTTTTTTGTGAGCGATGTTACTGCTCCGTGGGTCAGAAAGCGCTACGAGGAGTGGAAGCAGGAGCGCGGGGCGAATAATACGCAGTTCAGCAGTGAGAGCGATGCAGATGCCTTCCTGAAGCCCTTCTATTCACGCTGCAATGAAGGCTTCTGGACTGAAAAATATGCGAACGAGGTGAGTGCGGCTTTGCCGGATAATTCAGCAAAGAACATTGTTGTCTGGAATCCTGGCTGCGGAAAAGGTTTTGAGGCTTACTCTCTTGCATGTTTGTTGAAAAAACGGTATCCTAATGCTCATGTGCGGATCTACGCGCATGATATTGATTTGCTGAGTGTTTCCAATGCGCCCTTGATGACGGTGAGCGAGGCTGTTTCAACTGATTGGTATCAGCCTTATCTTACGAAAACTGTTACCGGTGATTATACGTTCAGCAAAGAAATTAAGGATATGGTTATGTTCGAGTACCATGACTGCGTGAATACGAACAGTCTGCCGGACATAGACATAATTTTTGCACGGGATATTGTTTCCTTCCTGCCGGAGGCCTCGCAGAAGACGATGCTTGCTGACTTCAAGGAAAAATTGAAGGGTAATGGTGTTGTTATTGCCGGGGACAATGAAGATATCAGTGTGAACGGCATGAAGAAAAAGTCCGTGGGGAGTATAACGGTATATACTAAGTAATTAGAATATATAACAAGAAAGGATTTTCAGGGGGAAACATGAGAGTAGAATACATTAACCCGTTCGTTGAAACTTCATACCGAGTGTTGCAGGAAGTTTTGGGTGGTGCCGATGTAAAGAGAGGGGACTTATATCTTAAGTCTACCGCTATGCCCGTTATGGGCGTGGCTGCACTTGTCGGTCTTGCAGGCGATGTGGAAGGGCGTGTTCTTTTTGACATGACATATGATACAGCTCTGAACATTGCTTCAAAGATGAATGATGAGCAGCTGACATCTTTTGACGATCTTGCAAAGGCAACTATCAGCGAGCTGGCTAATATTATTACTGCGCAGGCTGTCACAAAGTTGCATGAGCTTGGGTTTAAATTCGACCTTACGCCTCCGACTTTGT
Source organism: uncultured Spirochaetaceae bacterium (assembly GCA_902803415.1). GTDB lineage: Bacteria > Spirochaetota > Spirochaetia > Treponematales > Treponemataceae > Treponema_D. The sequence continues at coordinate 4,799 of CADCQA010000128.1, forward strand.
TTGCCGGTGAAAAAATGGAAATTGCAGCATTAGGCGGTCAGAATGAGAATGTTGAGGCTCTGATTGTACCGCTTATTACTGAATTTGGAAAAATAGAAGTCAACGTCGCAATACGCGAGCGTACATGATAAGGAGATAACCGTATGAAAACGAAAGAGGATTTTCCTGCAATCAACGACCGTCCGCCGGAAGGGGTGAAACTCGATGGAACAAAATTTCGTGTGCTTGTGGTAGATGATTCCGCGTTCGTCGCAAAACAGTTGACACAGATCCTTACTAGCGATGGTTATGAGATTGTGGCTACTGCTCAGGATGGCAAGGAAGGCGTTGACAAGTACAAGGAACTTTGCCCGAATGTGGACTTGGTTACCATGGATATCACTATGCCCCGTATGGATGGTATCACCGCCCTCGAAGAGATTATGAAGTTTGACAAGAATGCCCATGTTGTTATGGTCAGTGCTCTTGGTAAAGAGGAACTTGTTAAGAAATCTCTTCTTGCTGGTGCAAAGAACTATATTGTTAAGCCGCTTGACCGCAAGAAGGTTCTTGAGCGTATCAGTGCTTCACTGAAATAGAAACTTTTTTCAAAAAAAGTTTCAAAAAATCAGCGAAAGTACTTGCAAACTAAGTGTAAATTGTGTATACTACAGTTCCTTAGTTTGCTTAACCGCGCGACTAGCTCAGTTGGTTAGAGTACAAGCATGACACGCTTGGGGTCTCTGGTTCGATTCCAGAGTCGCGCATAATAGTTAAAAATATATTGTTTTTTATCTTTTCTTTTTTTTATTCGATTGCTTAGTTTTTTCTGTTGCTTGTTGAATCTTTAGTGACGGTGGCTTAGTTCTTCTTTGTGAATGTCACAGCAAAGCAGGACTGTTGGTATGCAGCCCTGCTGCTTGTCTGTTACAGGCGTTTCATGTTCTTTATGCTGTCCTGTGCAACCGCTGTGATGATGAGCAGGCCTCTGCACACGAACTGAAGGTTTGTATCGATATGAAGGAATGTGAGGCAGTAGGTGAGTGCATTGAATGTGATAACGCCGCCTACAACCCCGCTGACTTTGCCTCTGCCGCCGTTGAGCGACATGCCGCCCACCACGCAGGCTGCAATTGCATTCAGCTCGTAGCCCTGGCCGGTGCCGGCGCTTGCATTTGAGCGGAATGCCTCAAGGAAGGAACCGCAGCCGTAGTAGATTCCTGCCATGATGAAGACGCCCATGGTAACAGCAAACACGTTGATTCCGCAGACTTCCGCAGCCTGCGCATTGCCGCCGACGGCATACAGATTCTTGCCGAATGTCGTTTTGTTCCAGATGAACCATGTTGCAAGGATGATGCCGGCAGCCGGGATGATAAGTTTGGGAAACGTGATAAGCTCCCCGTTTACGATTCCCAGCACCCAGCGGCCGCCTATCAGGTCTTTCAAGGAACTGTCAATTGAGCCTACTGCCGAGCCCTCCGTGCCGAAGAACAGAAGCCCGTAGATGACGAGCTGCGTTGACAGCGTTGAGATAAAGGGGTGGATGTGGAGCTTGGCGCTGCAGAAGCCAGAGGCCGCGGAGAACAGTGTACAGAAACACACGGGAAGGCAAAGCGCAAGCAGCAGCCTGAGTCCTGTTGCCAGCGGGCTGAAATCCCAGGGGCCCAGGCCGAACACGCTGACAATGTTTGTGCCGGGGTGGAGTATGATGCCTGCGATGACAGAACCCATTGCGACCATGCGCCCCAGACTTAGGTCTGTTCCGGCAATAAGGATGATTCCGGCGGCTCCCAGCGCATAGAACATGTTTGTAGAAGAAATTTCCAGAATGGTAAAGATGTTCGGCAGGGAAAGCAGGTTGCCGGAGCCATTGAGCGGCGCGATGATGATGCAGGCGGCAAAGAAAACCAGTATTGCAAGGTTGGGGCCGCAGTCCAGAAGGAATTTTGAAAGGCGGAAATCATAGAGGTATGACTTGATGCGGAACTCAAGGTCTTCGGCAAGATTCGTCCGGCCGTTCCTGATTGCACGGTTTTCCTGGATTCGTTCTGCCAGTGCCAGTTTCTTTGCGTCACTGCAGCGGTTCAGTTCCGTCTGGTAGCGCAGCTTTGCTTCGTAGGACGCCGTCTTGCATTCGTAGCGTATGGTTTCCTGCTCTGCCTTTGTTGCAGCCGTGGTAAAGCGCTCGGTGGACTCTGCACGTATTTCGCGCAGCCGGTCTTCGTATGCGGCTTGCAGTTCCACGGCCCGCGCATCAGCGGAGGCGTTTACCTTGCCGGTATATTTGCGGGCAAGCGCATCGGCATAAAAGAGCGCGTCTTTTATCAGGCGGCGTTCTTCTGCGGCATGCGCAGCCGCAAACTCCTTTGCTACCGCAATCTGGTTCCTGCAGTCGATGATGAAGTTTCTCCGCTCATTGTCTTCCAGCATTTTGTTTTTCTGGGCGGCAGCTATGCTCTGGCGGAGCTCTGCAATCCGGTCAGAGCCTTCTTTGCGGATTTCTGCGAGCCTGCTCTGGTATTTCTGCAGCAATTCGTCATCTTCCAGGCTGTCGAGTTTGAATTCCTGGTTGGAGCAAAGCTCCTCGATCCGCCGTGCGGCGAGTTCTGCAAGGTTTTCCTTCCGTTCCACGCTGCTTCTCCTATAGATATTTTTCAGAAAGCCTCAGGAGGTCTTCCTGACTGGTGTCTTTGGTGTTCACAATCCCCGCCAGACGGTGCCGCGAAAGCACTGCGATGCGGTTTGTAATGCCCAGCACTTCCGGTATTTCGCTTGATGATACGATGATGGTCTTTCCTTCTTTTGCCAGCTGCCCGATCAGCTCGTAAATCTCGTATTTTGCGCCTACGTCTATGCCGCGCGTCGGTTCGTCGAGCAGCAGGATGTCCGGTTTGCGCTCCAGCCACTTCCCGATGATGACTTTCTGCTGGTTTCCCCCGGAAAGCGTGCCGGCTGCTTCGTCCTGCGAGTGGCAGCGTATGTGCAGCCGCCTGATTTCCCGCCGCGCGGCTTCCCGCATCTTGTGCCGGGACAGTGCGCCCGCGGTTTTGCAGCAATCAAGGTTTGTGATGACGGTATTGAACGTAATGCTTGCCGATGCGAAAAGTCCGTTGCGCATCCGCTCCTCTGTAACGAGGGCAAAATTGCATTCCATTGCATCCCGGCTGTTGCGGATGAACAGTTTGCGCCCGTCAAGGATGATTTCGCCCGCTGCCATGGAGCGCAGCCCGAACAGGCATTCCAGCAGCTCGCTCCGCCCGGCGCCTTCCAGCCCGTACAGGCCGAAAATTTCGCCCTTCCGCACCGTAAAGGTAATGCCGTGCAGCCGCCGTCCGTGTTCGGTAGAAAGGTCCCGGACTTCCAGGTAGTCTTCCCCCGGCGTGTTGTCCAGCTGAGGAAAGCGCTTGTTCAGCGTGCGGCCGGCCATTGCAGAGAACACGTCGTCCATGCTGATGCTGTGCACGTCACCGGCCAGCACCAGCCTGCCGTCGCGGATCACCGAAATTTCGTCGCATATCTGGAAAATTTCGTCTATCTTGTGCGAAATGTATATGAAGGACACGCCTTTTTCTTTCAGGCGCCGTATGATGGCAAACAGCTTGCTGACTTCCGGCTCTGAAAGCGGGGTAGTCGGTTCGTCAAGCACGATTATCTTTGCATTGAGGGAAACCGCCTTTGCAATCTCCACAATCTGCCGCTGCGCAATGCCCAGCTTCCGCATGATGATGTTGGGGCTGATGCCGATACCCAGCAGCTTGAAGAGCTGCGTACAGGCCTTGTACATCTTTACGTTGTCAATAATGCCGAATTTCACCGGGAAGCGGCCAAGAAAAAGGTTGTCCATGACCGTAAGATCCAGGCACTGGCTGAGTTCCTGATGCACCATGGCGATGCCGTGTTCCAGCGCGTCCTTGGGGTTTTTGAATTCAACCGGTTTCCCGTCAAGGATGATGTGCCCGGAATCCTTTGCGTAGATACCGAAAAGGCACTTCATCAGGGTTGATTTTCCTGCGCCGTTTTCGCCGATCAGTGCCATAACGCTGCCGCGCCGGAGCGAAAGGCTGATGCTGCTGAGGATTTCATTCTTTGCAAAGGACTTGGAGAGATTTCTTATTTCAAGAACGTTGGCATTCATGATTTTCCCCGCTTTGTCCTGTTCAGTATTTTAGCTTGCCGGTGTAATCGCTGCCGGAATTCGTCTTGACCATGTTGACTGCAAAGGCATCAAAGCTGTGCAGGTTGGTGAATTTGTCAATGCAGGAGGCCTCGTTCTGTCCGTCTCCCTGCACGATGGTCAGCTCAAGGGCGAGCAGCGGCGCATAGTAGCGGAGTGCCGGGATGTAGGCGCCCGAAAGGAATACGTCTGAAGCATTGTAGACCGTCAGCAGGATTTTCCGCTTTTCCGCGGATGTCTGGCGGATTCCTTCGTCGCGCAGTCCTGCTGCATACTGCCGGCAGTTTTCTGCGGTTATGCTGGTGTTTTTGGTAAGCAGCGCCCTTGATTCTGCATCGTAGACAAATTCCGCGGAAATCCTGTTGCCGTAGCGGTCTTCCCGGGTGATGCCTTCGCTGCAGGCTTCTTCCGGCGGCACCCCGTCAAGGAGGTTGCGGAGCACCAGCAGGGTTGCGGCTGCCTGTGCATCGACATTCTGCGAGACGGTGCCCGTCAGCTTGCCTTCTCTGATGGCTTCCAGCGCATCTGCATTTGCATCGTAGCCGAAGACCGGCACGCCTTCCGGAAAGTTGGACGCCTGCAGGCAGCCCATTGCCAGGGCGTCCGAGTTTGCCACCACAAGGTCTATTTTGTTGCCGAACTTGGTTGCCCAGCTGCCCATTGCTTCTGTTGCGGCATTTGCATTCCAGGTGGAGCCGTCGGTGCCGGTCATTGCCTTGCCTTCCAGCTCAAGCACCCTGAATGTTCTTCCGCCGATATCCACGGAACCTTCCTTTGCAATTTCCGGTGCCGCGGTGCCGTCCCAGGTACCGAGTGCCTTGCGGATGCCCTTTGTACGGGCCTTCGAGACATTGTGGCCCACGTCCCCGATGCAGAGCACGTAGCCGATAATGCCGTCCCCGTTGCGGTCAAGTTCCTCTGGTTCGGCGGATTTTAGGTGATCCAATATAAGCTGGCCCTGAACGTCGCTGCCGTCGTCTGTGTCAACGCCGACGTAAAAGGTCTTTTCGTTCCAGTTCATTGTATCCAGATCGATGATTCCCGTCACGGAATCGGACGGCTGCCTGTTGTAGAATACCAGCGGTTTGTCCCGGTTCAGGACTGCTGTCCCGTTTTTTTCCTGCCGTGTACAGGACAGGAACGCTGCTGCAATAATGCTGCCTGCCAGCGCTGCACTTTTTTTTACCATAGTGTTTCCATACCGTCTTTTGCAGGGGGCGATGTCAAACGTTGCTTGCAGGAATTCGGTGCCGGGCACCCACAAAAAAAGATATCCATAGCAGCCGGAACAGACCGCTATGGATACTGTCCTTTCGGACATAAAGGAGAGAGTTTGTTAGCTTATAAAAGCCAAAAGTAGTATATATAATTTTGAAAAGAATGTCAAATGGTGTTTTCTCTTGGCATTTTCAGTCTGTTGCTGAAAGTCTTGGAGAGGTAAAACCTGCGGTACAAACTTCTTTCTTTTACCTTAAAAGCATGATGATGCAGGCTTTACTAGGGCCCCGGAAAAAGTCGCCTGAAATGTGACCAAATGACCGGACTGGCGTGGTATCCTTTGTGAAGTAACAGAGAACCGTTGTTGTGTAAGGAGGTACTTTATGATAGCCGCATTATATTATGGGTGGGCAGACCTTCTTTCTGCCGTATCCGGGTTCAATGTTTCCCCGGAAACTGGTTTTTGTATCTTTGCAGTCCTTTTTGCATTGGCAGCAGGGATTCTTGCAAACATTATTGACTAAATGAGGGAATATTATGGTCAAGAAACTGATTGCTTTTTTCATGTTTGTTTTTGTATGTGCAGGCTCATATCCGCACGGATTTAACCGTTATCTGTATAACCAGAACGACGGAAAGCTCCGGCAGGTGCTGCGTACCACGCGGGCAAAGGTCTATGACCGCGATGGAGACGGCCTTGTAAACTGCATTGACTATACAATCACGTTCAAAAAAGAATGGGACAAGGTTTTGCCGCCGTGTAACTGTGAAATTGTCCGCAATTACAGGAAAGAAGGCTTCAGGGAAATCATGAACCATCTTTTTGTGCGCGTTAAACTTCCCGGCAGCAGCAGCTGGATATATGTAGAGCCGCAGGCAAGGGCAGAGTATGACAACTACATAATGGGCGACTTCTGGAGTATCCGCTACGACCCTTCATACAACAACTACAACGAGACTTACTTCTGGCTGGGGGAGTGCAAGCGCTGACCGCTTTCCCAAAATAAAGCTGCCGGGCATGGTACGCTGAAAATCTGAAAAAGTCGCTTCAAAGGTGACTTTTCTGTCTGAAGCCGTGTTATACTGACTGCATGGCATTGAAATTCGATACGGAGAAGAAGGCTGGTAAGGATCCCGTGCTGCAAGAGAGCGTTCCTGCTCTGATGAACCCTTCTGAGCGCTGCTTTAAGCTTGCTGCGCAGGACAAGCGCCGGGAGCTGGAAGAACTGTTCAGGGCTGGCGGGCTGGACAAGGACAAAAAGAATGCTCACGGCCAGACATGCCTGATAGTGGCGGCTGAGTCTGATGCCTGCGATTGTATCAGGCTGCTCCTGGAACTTGGTGCGGATGTGAATGCCAGGGATACGCTGGGACGGACGGCCCTGCTGGCTGCAGCGCTAAAGAACAGCTGCGGGGCTGCCAGGCTGCTGCTTTCCGTGCCCGGTGTTGACTTGGAAGCCAGGGATTTTGCAGGAAGAACCGCGCTGCTGCTTGCTGTGGCCAACCAGGCATTCGATGCAGCAAGACTTCTGGTAGAGGCCGGAGCTGACGTGAACGCAGGTGACGACAGGAATCAGACACCGCTTTTTGTCGCAGCGTGGGGGTGCAGCGTATCGTTCTTCGATTTTCTGGTCAGCTCCGGTGCGGACATGCACAAAAAGGACAAGCTGAACTGGTCTGCCCTGGATGCCGCTGCCGAAAGCGATTCCTCGGAGATTGTTGAATACCTTTTGAAGCATACCGGGTTCACGTTCGATGAAAAAGTAAATGCCCTCACGCGGGCCGCACAGAAGGGCTTTGTGGACAGCACCGACGTGATGATCCGCCTGTGCGGGGACGTGTATGTCTTTTCCGTCGTTGCGCTTACCGCTGCCTGCATGTTTGACAGGACAGACATCGTACATCTTTGTATGGACTATAACCGTGACGTGGATGTAAGGACCTACACTGGCATGACACCCCTTATGATTGCCTGTTACCATCATTCATACGGTGCTGCCTGTCTGCTCGTTTCCTACGGGGCTGACGTGAACGCTGCCGATAGTGACGGGATTACCGCCCTGATGTACGCTGCCAGCAAGAGCGACCGGAATCTGATGGAATTCCTTTTGAACAAAGGTGCCGACAGAAACGTCAGGGATTTGGAGGGAAAAGGCTTTGAGGACTATGCAAGTGAATATGACGACAGGGAATTTTACACCATGCTTGTGGACAGGGGCTTCAGAGTTCCCGGCAGACAGGAACGGCCGGACGAGATTCCCAGGGAGAAGCAGCCCTTCTGTGACCGCTTTGCCTGGTACCTGCAGAAGTACTTTGAGCGGAATCCAAATGATAAAAATACCGACATTTACAGGAGGGCGGGACTGAGCAAGCAGCGCTTCTCCAGGATACTCAGCGAGCGAAAGCCGGATTTCAGGCCCAGAAAGCAGACCGTCCTTGCGCTCGTAATCGGCCTCAAGCTTACGGTCAAAGAAGGCGAGGACCTTCTGCGCAGCTCGGGTTTCAGTTTTTCGTCCAGGGACAAGACCGACATGATGGCAATGCAGCTGCTTGCGAATGAAAACTACAACATTTTTGACTGGAACGAAAAGATTTTCGCGAAGACAGGAAGGATATTCTTTGAGGCCCTGTGCGCAAAGAATGACAAAGGTGAAGCCGATGAGTGAGACAGCGGAAACTGTGCTTAGCATGATAGAGGGGAAATCGTCTGATGAGACTGCGAAAATACTCGCTGCTGAATTTGAAAAGCTTCATCTGATTGCGATAAGGGACTCACTGGAAAGTTCCGGCGAGCGGAAGATGTTCAGTTTGATTCTCCAGCGGAACAGGAAAGGCAGGCCTGTTGAAAGCGAAAAGTTAGAGCAGCACTTCAACGTCTCGTATGAAAAGCTCATGGAAAAGGTTCAGATAAGGGAACAGAGAAAGCTCATGATTGTCAGGGATGCCATACCATACATACTTGATTCCCTGCCCAAAAAAGACTGTTGGGCACTCGAGATGCTCTATAACCTTGACGGCAACGGTTGGATCCCGGCGGAGCAGGTGTGCGAAGAGCTTGGCCTTATTGATGAGTATATAGCCTTGGTAGAACTCAAGGCCTGGGAACGCATTACCCGCGGCTATGAGCTTTACAAGGACGAATACCTTGCTGATCAGGAGAAAAAGAAACAGCGTTTGAAAAACTTACCCGAAATTGGAAGGTGATGACAGGTGTTAGTGAGGAAATTGATTACTATGGCAAATCTTATAACGGGAATCAGGGTGCTGTCCAGCGCCGCATTGCTCTTTTGCCCGGTATTGTCTGCGGCTTTCTATGTGTTTTATTTGCTTGCGGGGCTTTCTGACATGCTGGACGGGACTGTCGCCCGGAAGACGAACAGCGTCAGTGAATGGGGCGCAGGGTTCGACACGGCCGCAGACATATTTTTTGCGGCGGTGTGCCTGGTAAAGCTGCTTCCCGTGATGAAGCTTCCGGTCTGGATATACCTCTGGATAGCGGGCATCGCAGCCATCAAGCTGGCGAACATTATCGTGGGCTATGCCAGGCAGAAGAAACTTGTGGCGGTGCATTCGGTCTTGAACAAGCTGACCGGAGCCTTGTGCTTTGCCCTTCCGCTGACGCTGGCGTTCATCGATGTGCGGTATAGCCCGCCGGCTGTCTGTGCACTTGCGACTGCCGCCGCGCTTCACGAGGGATATCTGGTGGCATTTGACAGCCCATCCGTCTAAGGATAGCCGCACTTTCCTTCCAAGGAGGCGGTGAAGGGAGGAGACTATGGCTGGTAACGGGAGTTTCATACGGTGAAACACTTTGTTTCATACGATGAAACTCTTAGTTTCATGCGGTGAAACATTCTGTTTCATACGGTGAAACTGAACTCACTCTATTGCTTTGCCAGTAACAGCGGCAGCTAACCC
>CADCQA010000129.1 GCA_902803415.1 uncultured Spirochaetaceae bacterium
AAAACGTGACCATCGGCACGATGTGCAACCTGACCGGAGCCGGGGCAAGCGTACCGGAGGATACGACCGGGTACACGATAAGCTGCAGGGCAATTCTGACCGGCGCTGCCACACCGGCGGTACACCCGGCAACGGCGACGGTGAAGCTGAAGAAAAAGCCTCCAATCGGAAGCAAGGACGCACCAGACGCCGTGGGCGACATTGTGTTTACAGATGGTTCTGCTATGCCTTATTCAGAATTTGCAGTCCTTGATGCCACTACTCAGAATGTAAAGAAAGATGCCGCAATTGCGCTTATATTTGATGCTGCGAACATGCTTGGAGTCGGTTTGAAACATGGAAGCGGTCTTCTGTGGTGCACTAGTTCTGCAAGAGGTCTTTATCGTATTACAGCAATTGAGTGTTCTAAACGTCTCATCTCTGGCGTGTATAACTTTAGCGGAGACACAGACGGAAGCGACAACCTTGAGCAGATTGCGGCTGACCTTGGCAGTTCAAATGATACTACGGATGCCACAATATACCCTGCCTTCTATTTTGCAAAGAATTACAAGGACACTGCGGCAAACCTTGCAGGAACTGCCTATGAAACAGGCTGGTACCTTCCGAGTCTTGCAGAGCTGTACCGGATTTATGCAAACGGAAAAGGAGCAAACAAGCTGTTTGACATAGATGCAGCATTCGGAGATTTGGGCGGTGCTACGTTCGGAAGCCAATGGTTCTGGTCATCGTCGCAGTATGATGACGACGAGTACATAGCTGATGATTATCACGCGTACACGCTCGACTTCTCCGGAATTCCAAAAGCCGTCCGCAAGAATAACCCCGACGGTTATCCGGTTTCCACGTGTGCAATCCGCAAGTTCAACTGATGCCGCGTCAGTCGCCGCCCGCGGATTTCTGCAGGGTAGAAACCTTTCTGCCACGCAGAAACTCGTTGGCGTTCCGCAGGGATGCTGCAGGAAAAGCCCCTTCCCTAAATTCCGGGGAACAGCTATAATGAAAAAAAGCGGCGGGGGCAAAGGCGTTGCTTTTGTCCCGCATGTGTGAGGAGATTGCTATGGATGCGAATATATTCAAGCGGAATGAGCTGCTTGCGCGGAAGGTTATGCAGGGACTGCAGTCCCGCAATATGTCTGCGTATTATGCAGCGGATCGGGCTGCTGCCCTCAGTCAGGCGCTTGCGCTGATTCCTGCAGGAAGCTCTGTAACGATGGGCGGTGCCATGAGTGCCCGCGAAATCGGTCTGGTGGATGCCCTGCGCGGGACGGACTACCATTTTATCGACCGCGATGCAATGGAAGACAAGCGCGCGGCGATGCTTGCCGCTTACGACGCCGATGTCTATCTTGCGAGCGCAAATGCAATTACCGAAGACGGCGTGCTGGTAAACATTGACGGCAATGCGAACCGCGTCTCGGCGATTGCGCAGGGACCCAAAAAGGTGCTTTTCATCGTCGGCATGAACAAGGTCTGCAGCGACATCGATGCTGCGCTCAAGCGTGCCCGGAATGTTGCCGCGCCCATTAATGCCCAGCGCTTCGGGCTGGCAACTCCCTGCTGCAAGACGGGAGCCTGCATGGACTGCAAGTCGCCGGACACCATCTGCTGCCAGTTCCTGATAACGCGCTATTCCCATCATCCCGGAAGAATCCACGTCATTCTGGTGAACGACAGCCTGGGCTTCTGATGCGCGCTGTACAGGGGACTGCGGCATGATTGCGCTGATTGCGGCGTACACGCGCAACCGGGTTATCGGGAAAGACGGCCGGATTCCGTGGACGCTCAAGGATGAAAAGCGCCGCTTCAAGGAGCTGACCATGGGGCATGTGCTGGTGATGGGGCGGCGGACCTTCGAGGAAATCGGGCGCCCCCTGCCGGGCAGGTTCACGGTTGTGCTTTCCCGCACCGCGCAGTTTGAAGGAGAGAACCTGTGCACCATGCCCGCCCTGCAGCCTGCGCTGGAATACATCCGCGGGCGTTTCCCCGGAAAGGACATATTCATCGCGGGCGGGCAGCAGGTGTACACAGAAGCGCTGCCGCTTGCCGAAAAACTTTTTATCACCGAGCTGGACGCGGAGCTTGCAGGGGATGCATATTTCCCCGCGTTCGATGCAGCTCAGTTCGAGCGGGAAGTGCTTTCCCGCACAGAGGACAGTATTCCCTACACCTACGTAACGTACACGCGGAAGCAGCCTACAGGCCGCAGTCCGCTCGTATAAGCGGGAAGGGTTTCAGCGGCTGTGTATCGCCGCTGTGCTGCCCGATGATTTTTTCCATGTACACCATGTCATACCACCTGCCGAATTTCCGGCCGCAGCTTTTGAACGTTCCGGCAAGGGCATAGCCAAGGTGTCCGTGGAACTGCATGCTGTTTTTCGTCAGGTACTCGTCCTCTTCCGGCGGCACCGCGATGCATGCATACAGGTTCAGTACGCCCTGCTTCCGCAGAATGTCTTCCAGCCGCGCATAGAGCAGCTTTCCGATGCCGCAGCGGCGCTTTTCCTCCGCAACGTACACCGAAAGTTCCACTGCCCAGCTGTAGGCTTCCCGTGCGTGGAAGGGGCCTGCATACGCGTAGCCGATGGCAGTGCCCGCTTCTTCTGCCACAATGTAGGGATAGGTTTCTAAAACTGCTGCAATCCTCCGCCTGAATTCCTCTTCCGAGGGAACTGCGTACTCAAAGCTTATCGCTGTTTTTTCCACGTAGGGGCGGTAGATTGCCAGCAGTGCCGCCGCGTCTTCCGGGCAGGCGGCACGTATACGGATACCGTTCATGCGTCCTTCGAAAAGCTTTCCGCCGGTCCAAGGTAGGATGCAGGCGGCTCCTTCCCTTCGGGAAAGAGTACCAGTTTTTCCAGCACGATGGTGGGGCAGAGCGCCCAGAAGCGCAGGGTGTTCATGCCCTTTTTGCACTGCACGTTTACCCGGCGCTTCTGAATGCTGTATTCCGCGCCGTATGCCCATTCATCGCTGAAGTAGGTAACAAAGGCCTCTTTGTTTACCATGTTCATCAGCTGCTGCCCGCCGCCGTTCAGTTCGTATGCGTATTCCATCACGTTGTCGATGAGCGGAGGATTTGTGGGAGCAAAATAGAATTCAAGTGTGTACGTTCCATCCTGCTCCGCGCAGAACGTGTAGTCAAGCGACGGAATGTTCTTGTCTCCTGCCTTGAACGGCTGGTGGAAGGTCGGGAGCACCTTCATTGCGGATGCCGTGCGGCCGTAGCCGGCAAGGTGAGAGAATGCAAAGCCGTTTGCCTCGCGGCTGCCGGAATACTTGTCCGCAGGAATGGAGATGAATCCCTGTGATTCGTAGTAGGTGTGCTTTGCAGCCGGTGCAGGCAGTGCCTCCGCATTGCGTGCGGGGAAATGCAGCTGCATGTGGCTGAACGCCGTGTCAATCTTTATTGTTGCCGTGCCTGTGCCGCCTTCCTGCGCAAGCCGCTGCCTGTCGATGCATACGGTAAGCGTGTCGTGGCGGTGGAGTGCCGTGCCGCTTGTGTGCGAAAGGCTGATCCACGGGCAGGCGCTTGTTGCGGTGTAGGGGAGCGGTGCTTCGTTCGACGGCGCAAGCTGCACCTCAAAACATGTGCATGCGGGGTTCATGAATGCGTCTACCGTCATCTCCTTTTCAGAGTAGTCCGTGCCCACCAGGTATTCAGCCCGGTCAGACGGATTCACCACCAGGCGCGGCTTCTTTGACGGATAGATGTGGATGAGCTGCGGCTTCTTGTCGTCCTCGTCGTTCCAGTGGTCAAAGCCGAGGTGCTCGGACAGGCCAAAGCCGTAGAACCTGCCGCCGTCAACGGCATGGTATGCGTCCGTCAGTTTCTGGTCAAAGTCCAGGTATGCGGCGGTTTTGTCTGCCCAGTCGTTTGCTTCTGCACGGTTCTGTGCCGCATACAGGCGGTTTTTCGCCGCGGAAATCCAGATGCGGTACACGTTGGCGGCTCCTGCTGCGGAGTAGTACACCAGCTCGTAGAATGCACCTTCGATGGGTGCGGGACAGTGGCTCAGCAGCTCCTGCGCCGTGCGGACAATCTGCTCTGCCTTTGCCAGCAGTTCGTCTGCCTCGCCAAAGTGCGTGGGGTCGTAGATATGGTCATTCATCACTTCCGGCTTGCAGCGGTTGGTGATGAACGTAAAGTCCTGCACCAGCTGCTCAATCTTCTGCATGTCGCTTTCGCTGAACCAGGAACCGAACTGCCGCCACAGCCAGTCGTGCGTCCACTGCTGCGTATTGCATGCGGACGGTGAACCGTAAGTTTCATAGTCATACGCCATGTCCATGAAGTAGTTCAGCGGGAACTCCAGCAGTCCCACGTCGCCCACGTTGACAATCCACACGTCGCGGATGCCCCATTCGTATGCTGCCGTAAGCTGCTCCCAGGCCTTGGGCAGGTAGTTTTCGTTTACCCATTCGTAGCAGTGCGGGCCGCCGTGGAAGTCAAAGTGATAGTACAGGCCCAGCCCGCCCTTGTGGTTACGCATGGATTCGTCCGGCAGTGCGCGCAGCACGCCGTAGTTGTCGTCCGTCATCATGATGGTTACGTTGTCCAGCAGGTCGGTGTCTTTCAGGCCGGGCGTGTCCTTGGTGCCGAAGTAGAATTTGTCCACCTCGCTGAACATGACCAGCAGGCGCGGAATTTCCTCAAGCTTCGGGTTCACTTCTTCCTTCATCAGCTTGTACTGTGTGTCCAGTACGTCCTTGAGCAGGTCGATGTTGTCCTTAAGCGTTGCTTCCCTGCCGAGGATTGCGCTGTCGCATTCGCCGCGCATGCCGATGGTGTAGATGTTTTCAAAGGGGCTGTTGCGACGCAGGCCGTCGCGCCAGAAGCGCGTAATTCCTTCGCGGCAGTGCTGGAAATTCCATTCGTCGCCGTATTCCTTGGTTGTGTTGCGGTACTTGCGGTGCTCTTCACCGGCGCGGCAGCACGGTTCGTGGTGACTGGTGCCCATAACCACGCCGTACTCGTCGGCAAGCTCTGCGTTCTTCAGGCCCGGGCCGTCCCAAGAGAACACTGCCGACCACATTGCGGGCCAGAGGTAGTTGCCCTTCAGGCGCAGCAGCAGTTCAAAGATGTGCTCGTAGCAGAGCGCGTTGGGGCCGCCGAAGCGCTTCAGGCTCCAGTTGCCGAAGGCCGGCCATTCATCGTTGATGAAGAAGCCGCGGTATTTTATGGAAGGTTCTTTGGAAACCATATTCTGTGCCGCGCTGAATTCCAGTACGTTTTTCTTTTCCGGCACAACGTCGGCAAAATCCACCAGCGGAGAAACGCCCATCAGCTCGGACAGATGGAACAGTCCGTAAATGGTGCCGCGCTTGTCGCTTCCGGCGATGACAATTGCGTTCTGCACTGCGGGGCAGTCACTAAAGGGCTGCTCCAGCACGAAGAATCCGTAGACTTCCCGCTTGCCGCGCACTGCGGAAAGGTTTATGCGGCCTGCCTTTTCGAGTCTGTCCAGCAGGGCGCTGTTGCCCACCGTGCCAAAGATGACGGCGTCTTTCCGCACGTCTTCCAGAACATGTGATGCTGCCGGGGCGAATCCGAATACGCGCTCCACGTCCAGTGCAACTTTGCGGCTGATTTTCTGCACGCCGGACAATGCACTTTCGTCGCAGACAAAGCACAGTTCCTGAGAATTTTCAATGCTTGTAATAGTCATGTAAGCACCTCTTTTTCCTATTTGAAGTAGGCAGGGTATTTCTGCCGGATTTCTTTTTCATCGATGAAGGTCCTGTTTATGTGATGCAGGAACTCCTCCCGCGTTTTTTCGCTGTCCTTCTGCTTTATGGCATCAAGGATTGCCCGGTGTTCGGTTACGATGCGGCTGGCGTTGGAAATGTACATACCCAGCGTGCGGAAGCGGTTGTGATGAATGGTCATCAGCTGGACGGTGTAGTAGCAGAGCATTCTGTCTGCAATCTTGTACATCGTTTTATGGAAGGAATTGTCGTACTCCATGAATTTTTCGTAATTCTGCTTGGTAAAGTAGAACTCCTGCAGCACAATGTTTTCTTCCAGTTCGTCAATGTCTTCCGGCGTTGCTTTTTTGCATGCCAGCTCGGTGACGGCGGATTCTATGGTTGCCCTGATAAAGCAGGATTCCTCCACAAGATTCATGTCGATGAAACTTACGAGGCTGCCCCGCTGCGGGAGGATTTCTACTATCTTTGTCTTTGCCAGCTCCTGGAGCGCTTCATGCACCGGCGTCCGGGATAACGAAAGCTTGGAAGCTATTTCCTGCTCGCTTATCATGCTGCCCGGCTGCAGGTCAAGGTTCACGATGTTTTCCTTGATGACACGGAACGCATAGTCGTGGTTTGTTTCCTTGCTGTTCTTTTCTGGGATTCTCATACTACTAGGATAACTCTGAATTTTCCACTTGTCAACTAGTATGCAAGTATGTAAAATTTTCTCTTGACAAATCAGGAATCTAGGGTACAATAGGAGCATAGGGTGTAGGATACTAGTATACAAGTCCTGTGCCGCATCAAGCTGTCCGGGGAGCTGCAGTTTCCGGTCTGCCTTATTAAACC
>CADCQA010000130.1 GCA_902803415.1 uncultured Spirochaetaceae bacterium
GCCCGGTGCCAGCCGCGCAGCATTTTGTCGCGGAGCGCGGGGTCGAGTGACGGTTCAAAGACGCGGTCGGGAACCCAGGCGCTCAGGATGTCGTCACGGTTCTTCCAGAAACCAGCCGCAAGCCCCGCAAGGTACGCAGCACCGGCGGCGGTGCTTTCCACGCATTTGGGACGGCAGATGGGCACTCCGGCAAAGTCTGCCTGCGTCTGCATCAGGAAATCGTTGCCGCACGCACCGCCGTCAACCTTGAGCGAACCGAGCGCCATGCCGGAATCCTTTTTCATCGCGTCCAGCACATCGCAGGTAAGGTAGGCAATGGACTGCAGCGTAGCGCGGATGATGTGGTACTTGTTCACGCCGCGCGTAATGCCCACGATGGTGCCGCGCGCATACTGGTCCCAGTAGGGTGCGCCCAGCCCGGTGAAGGCGGGCACCACGTAGCAGCCGGCCGTGTCCTGCACGCGGGTGGCCATGTACTCGGAATCGGGGGAACTGTCGATAAGGCGCAGCTCGTCGCGCAGCCACTGGATTGCGGCACCCGCAATGAAGATGGAACCTTCCAGCGCATAGTGCACTTTGCCGCCGATGCCCCATGCAATGGTGGTCAGCAGTCCGTTGCTTGATTCCACGGGGCGCTCGCCTGTGTTCATCAGCATGAAGCAGCCGGTGCCGAAAGTATTCTTTACGTCGCCCGCGTCAAAGCACGTCTGCCCGAACAGCGCTGCCTGCTGGTCGCCCGCTGCCCCCGCGATGGGAAGCGCCCGGCCAAAATGCTCCGGGTCGGTTTCGCCGTAGATGCAGCTGGAAGGCATGGGCTTGGGCAGCATGCACTCTGGAATGCCAAGCAGCGAAAGGATGTCCTTGTCCCACTGCAGCGTATGTATATTGAACATCATCGTGCGGGACGCATTGGAATAGTCGGTTACGTGTACGCGCCCCTTGGTCAGTTTCCAGATGAGCCAGGTTTCCACCGTACCGAAGAGCAGCCCGCCGCGTTCCGCTTTCTCTCGCGCGCCCGGCACATTGTCCAGTATCCATTTGAGTTTGGTGGCAGAAAAATATGCGTCGATGATAAGCCCGGTTTTTGCGCGAACCATGTCAGTGAGTCCCTGAGCCTTAAGGGAATCAGCGTATTCGGAGGTGCGGCGGCACTGCCACACAATGGCGTTGCACAGCGGTTCCCCGGTCTCCTTGTCCCAGACGATGGTGGTCTCGCGCTGATTCGTTATGCCGATTGCAGCGATGTCTTCGGCCTTGGCGCCGATTTTCGCCATCGCCTCTACGGCAACGGCAAGCTGCGTTGCCCAGATTTCGCTTGCGTCGTGTTCCACCCAGCCCGGCTGCGGGTAATACTGGCGGAATTCCTTCTGCGCCATGCTGCGCACCGCACCGCTGTGGTCAAAAAGAATGCAGCGGTTGCTCGTGGTGCCCGCGTCCAGCGCCATCACATACTTTGCCATTGTGCCTCCTTAGCAGTGCCTTCCATTGTATGGCTCCATGCAACGGGCTGTCAAGCGGGAGTTTTTTTGGCGGATGCACGTACACGGACGGACGGCAGAGATGATGGGCATCCCCAAGTGGGACTTGATAGAGCTGTACGCCGACATGGACATTCCGTATGTCAATCAGACACATGGGAAGAGGTAGAGCAGGACATGAGGAACATCGACTTTGCAATGCAGAAGAAATCTGCCGTGTGGCAATGCGCAAGAAATAAGCGAAAACCTCTTGAACTGATTGCTTGCTATGCTCTAATCCTCTGCCCCACGGAGGACAGGGGAAGGAATCTTAGGTCCTCGTAACCACCAGCGTTCCCGACTTGTCCGCCATCGGGAACTTCGCAAGAGAAATATAAGCGGATTATCGACGACTTGAACACGCTTCCTCAGGAATACCTGCCCGTGCTGGAGGCGATGATTCACGCCGCCGCAAAAAAGCTTCCCAGGGACGGCCAAACTGCCTAACGGAAACAACTGTTGACAATATAGGTTTTATCCTATAAAATGAAAAGCGTGGAGA
>CADCQA010000131.1 GCA_902803415.1 uncultured Spirochaetaceae bacterium
TACTTATCCTCAGGAATCTCATACATGTACAGGAACAATCCGCTCTCTGCAAGTGCGGTAAAATCCGCCGGATTGACGGCTCCCCACCTGCTGAAGCGGTCCAGTTCCTGGGTTCCCTGCGAAATGGCGTCGAACAGGCTCTTCTTGCGGTCGTTCAGAGAAACGATTTTCTCTGCCATCTCACGGGATGCTTCTTTATCAAGCGAAACCTGCAGCGGCTGCTGCTTTTTGGGCAGCTTGATTTCATCCTGTATGGCAATCGCCTTATCCGTCGTGGCGGAAGCATCCTTGTAGGAAGCCAGCACGGCCCCCTGCCCTTCCAGCGTCTCAAGATGCACCACACCAAGCCGGCGCAGCTGCTTGAGCGATTCCTTACGGTTTTCGTCCAAAACAACAAGGGAAACTTTCTTCATCGGAACTATCATTCGTCAGCCTCCTTGTCATTTACCTTCTGCAGCTTCTTCTTTGAAATCTTGCTGCGCACAACAGCCGCAACCTGCTCGTCACCAAGGAAGATACCGATTTTCTTGATATTCGCCTTGGTTTCAGGGATTTTCACCTTCTCAAAGAGATTGACGCGCTGGGTCGTTGTCCGCAGTTCCTGGGAAAGAAGCCGGACCTGCTCATCAAGCACTTCTGCCTGCAAGTCAAGTTCCAGAGCCTTCTCCATGCGGTCTGCAGCCATATCAATCCACAAAGGCGTGGTGTACAGGTCGTAGTCTCCCCGGCCAAAATCAGCACCTTCGTAAATCGGTATCTTCACACCGGCTATGTTGCCCCAGCCCTTTCTGATGTTCTTAACGGTCACCATGCCGGGCTTAAAAGCATCTTTTTCACCGAAGACGGAAATCCATTTCTCGAAGTCTTCCTCCAGAAGCTTTTTCTCCTGACGGACGGCCTTCGCTTTCTCGTCTATCGTGCGGATTTCAGACTGCAGCTGCTGTTTTTTGAGCGTAAGCGTCGGAAGATAGCGCCGGTACATCTTGAGCGCATCTTTCTGAGTCTTCTGCTCGTTTTTAGTCAGCTTAATCTTTGCCATTCAATTCTCCGTCAGTCCTTCGGCCAGAACTGGTCAATCAGCTCCGTCTTCAAACCGGTCTCTTTCTTGTCAAAGCACTGTGCAAGAGTCTTCCAGCCTGCATCCAGCGCTTCCTCAAGCGGAATGTTTACGCTCAAATCCATCATGCGGGACTCAAAGAGCTGTCCGTATTTCAGAAGCTTTTCGTCCCATGCAGACATGGTGAAACCCATTGACTTCTTTTCAAGCGTATCCTTGTACTGGGCATACAGACGGATCATGGCGTCCATAAGGGAACGGTGATCCTTGCGGGTCTTGGAGTTCACCTGCTGCTTCAGACGTGACAGGGAACCGAACGGTTCGATGTGCCCGCCCTTCAGGTAGAACTGACCTTCCGTAATGTAGCCCGTGTTATCGGGAACCGGATGCGTAACGTCATCGCCCGGCATTGTTGTAACCGCAAGGATGGTGACAGAGCCCTGGTCAGAGAAGTCAACAGCCTTCTCGTAGCGGCTTGCCAGCTGGGAATACAGGTCACCCGGATAACCACGGTTTGACGGAACCTGTTCCTGCGTAATGGCGATTTCCTTCATGGAGTCCGCAAAGTTCGTCATGTCGGTCAGAAGGACAAGCACGTCCTTTCCCTGCAGGGCAAACTGCTCTGCAACGGCAAGTGACAGGTCAGGGATTTTCATACATTCGACCGTCGGGTCAGCAGCGGTATGGATGAACATGACCGTCCTGCTGAGAGCGCCGCCCTCTTCCAGCGTCTTCTTGAAATAGAGGTAGTCGTCGTACTTAAGACCCATACCGCCAAGGACAATGACATCCGCCTGAGCCTGCATAGCGATGCGGGCAAGCAGCTGGTTGTACGGTTCGCCAGAGATAGAGAAAATCGGAATCTTCTGGCTGACGACGAGCGTGTTGAACACGTCAATCATCGGAATATTCGTACGCAGCATGCGGTTCGGCAGGATACGCTTTGACGGGTTGACGGACGGACCGCCAATCTGCACCAGGTTGTCGGCAAGCGACGGACCGTGGTCACGCGGTTCCGCAGAACCGTCGAAAATGCGTCCCAGAAGATTATCGCTGAAGGAAACGCGCATGTCATGTCCCAGGAAGCGAATCTGATCGTTCGTGGCAACACCGCGTCCGCCTGCAAAGACCTGCAGGGAAACAAGCTCGCCGTCAATCTTGTTCACTTCCGCAAGGGACTTACCGAAGCGGGTTTCAATCTCGGCAAGCTCGTTGAGCTTTACGCCCTTGGCCTTAACGGTGATAACGCTGCCGTTAATGCTTTCTATTTTGCTGTATACTTTGTTCATCATTCACCTTCCTTAAGCAAGGCTTTTACTTCATCGGTCACCTGAGCAGCTTTCTCCGCGAGCGTCTTGTCGATAGCACTCTCAGATTCCTTGAACTCAGGACTCTGGAAGACCTTGTAGTTCATATCGATGAAATCCTGGCGCAGGGTGTTAAAGAAGTCACGGGCCTCGGCCTTCTCCTGCACGTTGAAGGTGGAACCGAGGATTCCAAGAATCTTCTTGAACACATACTGCTGGCGCTCAACGTTGGAAGCACCTTCAATCTCATCAAAGCTGTCCTGCTGCATGTAGACCGCGTCAAGGAATTCGCTCTTGAGATAGATGATGAAGTCATCAAGAGAAGTTCCTTCCTCACCGACAACTTTCATCATGGAATTCACTTCCGCACCCTGCTTGTACAGGCTACGGGCAAAATCAACCCAGTCCTTGCGGATGATTGACTGGTACTTTGACCAGGAATCCAGCGGGTCGATTGACGGGTAGCGGCGGGCGTCGGAACGTTCGCGGGAAAGACCGTGGAATGCACCGACAACCTTCAGGGTTGCCTGCGTCACCGGTTCCTCGAAGTTACCGCCTGCAGGTGAAACCGTACCGCCGATGGTGACGGAACCGGTTTCGCCGGTGCGCAGGCGGACGATACCAGCGCGCTCGTAGAAGGACGCAATGGTAGATTCAAGGTACGCGGGGAATGCTTCTTCGCCCGGGATTTCCTCCAGACGGCCGGACATTTCGCGCATTGCCTGTGCCCAGCGCGACGTAGAGTCGGCAAGCAGCAGAACGTGCAGTCCCATCTGGCGGTAGTATTCAGCGAGCGTCACGCCGGTGTAAACGGAAGCTTCGCGGGAAGCAACCGGCATTGATGACGTATTGCAGATAATGATGGTACGTTCCATGAGCGAGCGTCCCGTGCGGGGATCTTTCAGCTCAGGGAATTCGGTCAGCGTTTCGACGACCTCACCGGCGCGTTCACCGCACGCCGCGATAATCACGATGTCAACGTCTGCATTGCGCGACGTAGTG
The DNA here is from genome assembly GCA_902803415.1 of uncultured Spirochaetaceae bacterium. Taxonomy (GTDB): domain Bacteria; phylum Spirochaetota; class Spirochaetia; order Treponematales; family Treponemataceae; genus Treponema_D. The sequence goes on from CADCQA010000131.1 coordinate 3,367, forward strand.
TGCTGAAGAACGGTCTTTCCGGCACCGAACGGTCCCGGAATACAATAGGTACCGCCCTTTGCAACAGGGAAGAACGTATCGATAAGGCGGACTTTCGTCAGCATCGGTTCGCTCGGAGCAAGGCGCTCCGCATAGCAGTTCACGGCGCGCTTAACCGGCCACTTAAAGCTCATGCAGATATCGTGGCTCTTGCCCTTCTCGTCGACGAGCGTCGCAATGGTGTCATGGATTTTATAGGCACCGGCCTTTGCAATCTTCTTCACGGTATAGGTACCAAGGAAACCGTAGGGCACCTGCACCTTGTGGGAGAACGGACCTTCAGGAACAGTACCGACGCTGTCACCGGCAAGCACCTTGTCGCCTTCCTGTGCGGTCGGGGTAAAGTCCCATTCCTTCTCTTCATCCAGAGCAGGCAGGTACACACCGCGCTCAAGGAAGTAGCCGGAATGCTCCGCAAGCAGCGGAAGCGGATTCTGCAGACCGTCATAGACCTGACCAAGAAGTCCCGGACCAACTTCCACGCTCAGCAGGTCGCCGGAGAATTCAACGGAACAGTCCGTTGAAATGCCGTTCGTCATCTCGTAAATCTGCATCTGCGCAGTATTTCCGCGGATACGAATGACTTCGCCCTTAAGCTTTTGATCACCGACTTTAACGTAGCCCACCTCGTTGAGGGAGACCTTGCCGTCAAACTCGACGGAAACCATGTTTCCGTTGACAGCAACTACTTTGCCTTTTGTTTCAGTCATTTATTTTCTCCAAGAATCTCATCATATATTTTGTGGTAAGAAGCCAGACCTTCATCCCTGTTGAATTTCTTCATACGCTCGGCGAGCATCAGGTGGAGACCGTAGCTGTACACGGCATCAACGGAGAAAGCGTCAAGCGGGGTCAGTCTGTCCAGCAAACCTATGCGGTATTCGTTCAGGAACTGCTCCGCGCTCAGGGGGCTGTCCATACCAGTCGCAGTACGGGCAACCTGCACAACCTCACCGTCCGTCGTGTTCGGAATATCTTTGGCTTCTTTCTTCATCTTAAGGGCACGCAGCTGCGCAAGCGCAAAACGGAGGCTGCGTTCCTTGGCATACCAGGCATCAAGAAATTTTGAGCCGGTAGGATGAGCCTCGAGCGGTGGTTCAAGGGAAAGCGCAGCAGCAGTCGCAGCATCCTTTTCGGACATAAACCTCTGGCACAAGTCCTTGAAGTATTCCGTTGTGATGGGAAGCTTTGCATTGCTTTCGTCAACCGCCTTGAACGCAGGAAGCTGAGCCACCAGATAATAGAAATGTTCCACTATTTTCTTCCTTTCGTCTTAGAGGCTGCAGTGACTTTTTTCTCGACAGCCTTCTTTGCCTCAGCAACCTTCTTTCCCACAGTCTTCCGTGCAGCAGAAACCTTCCGTGCAGCGGTTTCCTCGGCTTTCTCAAGCGAATCAACCACAGCATCCCTGATTACCTGCACAGCTTCGCCCGTGCTTATCGGTTCAGGAGATTCGCTGGGAATTCCCTGTGCGGCATTTTTCATCAGCGCCGTCGTCCGGGGATTCAGGTATGCGCTGAACAGGCCGGCAACTTCCTCTGCGCTGAAGTCATAGAATGCATTGCCGCTCTTGGTACCAATGCGGAAACCGGAAGACAGAGATGCATCGCTCTTGATTTCAAGTCCTTTGGAAATCTGTGATTTCAGAGCGGTGGAGAATGTTGTCTGCAGCGCCTTGAGATCCTTGGCAGGAAGGAGCACAGACAAATCTTTTGCTTCGGTGTTTGCGGCCCAGGCCTTCACCGTCTCTGGAATGAGCTTCTTGAGCAGATCCTTGTCATAGGCTTCTTCAGTCTTCTCCCCGATGATGGCAGCAAGCTCTTTGTTGATTCCGTCGCGGAAAGAGATAATCAAATTACGGCCAGCCTGGGTGATGGCTTCCTCGCTGGCCTTTTCCATACGGGCTGTTTCAGCCTTTGCATTCTTGATGATAGCGTCAGCCTTTTCTTCAGCCTCCTTCACTATGGAAGCCGCTTTCTGTTCAGCCTCAGCAATGATGTTCTGGGCAGAAGCCGTTGCGCTGGCCACACCGTCTTTTCTAATCTTGTCGATTAGTTCTTGTAACTGGACATCCATTATGACCTCTCTTTTCAAAAAAAATGTACTGCACTGTGCCTGTCAGGAACATGCCCTGTTCCTTTCCGGGCCTGTATTTTCTCCAGCAAAAAACCTTGCGAAAATACGATTTGCTCCATCTGCTGCCAAAAAAACAGAAGTTTCCGGCAGCCCTCCTAATAGACAAACCCCTGCCCCGCCCGGCAAATTCCCGGCATACGGTTACGGAGCCATCCCTACCATAATAAACCGAAACCCATCAAAAAGAAAGCAAAATATGCAAAATGCGGGAAAATTCGCAGAATTCACCGCTAGAATTTAAATGCATACTGTGTAATCTGATGATAGGGCTTGTCCGGGCTCAGGATCACCGGCGGGAAACTGGCCTTGTTGGGTGCATCAGGGAAATCCTCCGTTTCTAGACAGAGTGCCCCGTGCTTGTGGTACACAATACCGTCCTTGCCGGAAATGCCTTCGATGTAATTACCCGTGTAGAACTGCACGCCCGGCAGTGTGGAACGGACAAGCATTTTCCGCCCGCTGGCAGGATCCTCCACTTCAGCTATGTCCCTGAGGGAACCGTCCGGCACATAGCCGTCCACGCAGTAGCAGTGATCATAGCCTACGCCGACTTTGCCAAGATCCTCGCCAATCAGGCGGGAATGAGTGAAATCATAGGGGGTACCTGCAACATCATTCAGCACACCAGTGGGTATAAGCTTATCATCGACGGCAAGATAACGGGAACAGTTAAGCTTAATCTTCTGGTCTGCGACGGATCCGCCGTTGTGCCCCTTCAGGTTGAAGTAGGCATGATTCGTCAGGTTCACCGGCGTGGGGCGGTCGGCCACAGCATTGTAGGCAAGCGTCAGCACATTGTCATCGCTGAGAGTGTAGGTGACAGTCACTTTCATTGCACCGGGAAAGCCCTGCTCTCCGTCCGGGCTCCTGCGGGAAAACTGGATGCCGGCACCGTGTTCTGTCTTGATGCGCTTTGCCTTCCAGACTTTTTTCTCCCAGCGGTCAAAACCGCCGTGCAGGGTATTCACCCCATTGTCGTTCTTGTCAAGCTCGTACTTCACGCCGTTAAGCACGAAGGATGCTCCGCCAATTCTGTTGGCAAAACGCCCGACGATTGAACCGAAGCTGCAGGTGTCCCGCACCACGCCGTCAAGCGTAGAGAAACCAAGGACAACGTCAACCATACGCCCTTTTCTAGCAGGGAGCAGGATGCTCGTGAGCGTGCAGCCGTAATCCGTCATGGAAACGCTCATCTTTCCGTTGGAAACCGTGTACAGATGGACTTTCGTGCCGTCAGACAGAAGCCCGAACCGATTCTTCGTTATCTTCATTCCAGCCATATATCTATTATTATATCCTGTTTCTGCGAAAATTCAAGGGTTTTTAATTCGGCGTCAACTTCATTTTAAAATAAATTTTTGCTACCGGAAAGCCCGGAATACTAGACCTGTTCGGAAACTACGTTTCCAAACAGGTGGCGAGTTCAAAATCGCTGAAATAGCGCGATTTTGAACATCGCATTTCA
>CADCQA010000132.1 GCA_902803415.1 uncultured Spirochaetaceae bacterium
CCCCGCAAAAACTGTGTTCCCCGCACCTTGACTTTTTTTCCGCGCTGCGCTAGTATCAAGGCAGTAACATCAAAGGCGATGTGAACAGTTGTTGTTTTTCCCTCACGGGAGAAGGACTGTTCACATCGCCTTTTTTATTTCATGCGCAGTACGCGGCAGGAGGATACTATGGTAAACGTACCGGAACTTTTCGGGAGCCTTGTCTTCAACCAGAAGGTCATGCAGGAACGGCTTCCCAAGGAAACGTTCAAGGCTCTGAAGAAAACGCTTGATGACGGAGAACCGCTCCGCCTTGACGTGGCAAACCAGGTTGCACACGCCATGAAGGAATGGGCAATCGAAAAAGGCGCAACGCACTTTACCCACTGGTTCCAGCCGCTCACCGGCATCACTGCGGAAAAGCACGACAGCTTCATCACGCCGCAGGACGACGGCACCGTCATCATGACATTCAGCGGAAAGGAGCTGGTCAAGGGCGAGCCTGATGCTTCCTCCTTCCCCTCCGGCGGCCGCCGCGCAACGTTCGAAGCCCGCGGCTACACCGTCTGGGACCCCACGGCATACCCCTTTGTAAAGGAGCACACGCTCTGCATCCCAACCGCATTCTGCTCATACACCGGCGAAGCGCTGGACAAAAAGACGCCGCTCCTGCGTTCCATGGAAGCCCTGAACAAGCAGGCGCTCCGCATCCTGCGCCTTTTCGGCAATAACACCGCAACGCATGTTGCTACCACAGTCGGCCCGGAGCAGGAATATTTCATCGTTGACGAAAAGCTCTACAACCAGCGCAAAGACCTGCGCATGACCGGCCGCACGCTCTTTGGCGCAAAGCCGTCCAAGGGACAGGAAATGGACGACCAGTACTTTGCAGCGCTCAAGCCGCGCATCGTGGAGTTCATGGAAGACCTGAACAACACCCTGTGGAAGTACGGCATTCTGTCCAAGACCGAGCACAACGAAGTTGCCCCGGCACAGCACGAGATGGCACCGATTTTCAGCACCACCAACCTGTCTGCCGACCAGAACCAGCTGACCATGGAAGTGATGAAGAAAGTTGCACGCCGCCACGGACTGGTCTGCCTGCTGCACGAAAAACCCTTCGCCGGGCTGAACGGCAGCGGCAAGCACAACAACTGGTCAATGTCTACCAGCGAAGGTGAAAACCTGCTGGAACCGGGCGCAACACCGGAGAAGAACGCACAGTTCCTGCTCTTCCTGACGGCAGTCATCAAGGCAGTCGATGAATACCAGGACCTGCTGCGCATTTCCGTCGCATCCGCCGGCAACGACCACCGCCTTGGCGCAAACGAGGCACCGCCCGCAATCATTTCCATGTACCTGGGCGACGAGCTGCACGCCGTGCTTGAATCAATCAAGAACGGCACTCCCTACGACAACAAGAAGAATTCCAAGATGACCATCGGCGCGGACGTGCTTCCGCCCATCCCGAAGGATTCAACTGACCGCAACCGCACGTCACCGTTTGCCTTTACGGGCAACAAGTTCGAGTTCCGCTCAGTCGGCTCATCACTGTCCATTTCCGGCCCGAACACCACGCTTGATTCCATCGTAGCATACGTGCTCAAGCAGTTCGCAGACGAGCTGGAAGGCGCAAAGGACTTCAGCAGCGCGCTGCAGACGCTCATCAAGCGCGAAATCACCGCACACTGGCGCATCGTGTTCAACGGCAACGGCTACGACGCAAGCTGGGTGCAGGAAGCCGAAAAGCGCGGTCTGATGAACCTGCGCACCCTGCCCGACGCAATGGAGCACTACCTTGACCCGAAGAACGTAAAGCTTTTCACCGAGCTTGGCGTCTACACTGAAGTGGAAATGCAGAGCCACCACGAAATCAAGCTGGAAAAATACTGCCAGATTCTGAACATCGAAGTGGAAACCATGCTTGAAATGGTAAACAAGGACATTCTGCCTTCTGTGTTCAAGTACATCAATGCAGTGAGCAACACCGCAATCAACCTGAATGCGGTTGTTCCCACGGCAAAATGCACGGCAGAAACTGCGCTGCTGGCAAAGCTTGACGGGCTGGCAAACGAACTGGTGGAAAAGGCCGAAGTGCTTTCCCGCCGCCACCTGGAAGCAAAGGAAGCGGGAGACTACATTGCAGTAGCCCGCGCCTATGTGGATTCCGTCATCCCCGCGATGACAGAGACGCGCGCTGTAGCAGACCAGCTTGAGCCGCTTCTGGGCGAGGAATACAAACCCTTCCCGTCCTACGAAGACCTGCTGTTCCGCATCTAAGGCAAGGGAAACAGTTCCCGCAGCATAACGGGCGGGGGCGGTCATGCAGCAAAACCTGCACGTCCGTCCCCGCCCGTTTTTTTTAAGTAAACCCGCTGCATTCACGGAAATCAATTTTTGAAGTAAATTTAAAAAAGCAGGGTTTCCAAGGGGCGCAGCCCCGACAACGCCGAGGCGTTGTCTTGACC
>CADCQA010000133.1 GCA_902803415.1 uncultured Spirochaetaceae bacterium
CTAGAATGCGATGTTTAAAATCGCGCTATTTGAGCGATTTTAAACTCGCCGGCCTGAGCGGAAACGTAGTTTCCGAACAGGTCTATTCTAGGACATCTGCCCGGCCGGGCGGATGCAGACGGGGGCCGCAGGACTGTGCTGTTCCTGCAGCTGCCCATATTTTTGAGGATAGCAATTATTATGGAAGAAAAGACTAATGAACAGAAAGCGCTTGAGATAGCGCAGCTTATGGAAGACGGGAAAGGGCAGGATGTCGTTGTCCTTGATGTGTCCGGGCTGAACAGCTGGACCGATTACTTTGTGATTGTGACGATAACGAGCTGTGCGCACTGGCAGGGCTTGTGCCGCTCAATAAAAGAGTACATTGCAGAAAATGATTTGAGCATTCATCAGACATCCCGCCGCTCGCCGCAGGGCGATGACTGGAATCTGGTGGATCTGGGGCCTGTGGTGGTGCACCTGATGTCTGCGGATGCACGCGGCTTCTACGAGCTGGAAAAGCTCTGGCATGCCGGAAAGCAGCTGCGGTAGCAGCTAAAACTGTTACCAGTAGCCGCTGCTGCTGGTAACAGGCTGGACAATCAGTAACTGTCCATATCTGCGGGATCGCTGTCTTCCTCTATCTCTTCTTCATCGTTGTAAAGGTCGTCGTCAAAGCCGTGGCGGCGGTTGTCATACCCGTCTTCTTCTTCCTGGTCATCAAAAGGCTCGTCGTAGTCGTCCTCGTCTTCAAGGTCGTCGAAAGCATCGTCATAGTCGTCTCTTTCTTCGTCATCCTCAAAGTCGTCATCAAAATCATCATCGTCAAAATCGTCGTCATCGCGGTAATCATCTTCATAAGAAAAACCTGCGATTGATGAAAAATCAAGACCGTCGTCGTCGAGCATGGGCGCATTCTCCTTTGACCGGGCAGCCTCTCCCAGTGTAGCCGCCGCCAGCATATAAAATGTAGAATACGGCACCGTTTTTGTCAATAGACCTGCGTATATATCAGCTGGGCAGCTGCGTTCCTATGCCGTTGACAGGGAGAGGGCAAAATGCTATACTCGTTTCCGTATGTTTCAGAGCATAACTGTCCCTGCCCCCGCAAAGATTAACATCGGGCTTCAGGTTCTTCCGGGACGAGGTGACGGTTACCACGGCATCAGGAGCATCTTCACGACGGTCGGTCTGCACGATACGCTTACCGTGACCCGTACCGGCCGGAAAGGCTGCACCGTGGAATGTGCGCAGATGGCGCTTCCGCCGGAAAACACATTTACTAAGGCATACAAAGCTTTCTGCGTGCTGACCGGCACGGACTGCGGTTTCCACGTCAAGGTGGAAAAGCGTATTCCTTCCGGCGGTGGATTGGGGGGCGGCTCATCCGATGCTTCTTCTTTTTTGCAATCCATTGATACATTGTGCGGTACGCATCTGCCTTCGTCCGTGCTCCGGGATATTGCGGGGCAGGTTGGCAGCGACGTTTATTTTTTTACCGAGGCGCTGATTTCAGGTTCCGCCCCTTTTGCTGCGTTTGTCAGCGGGCGCGGTGAACATGTGCAGCAGATTGCGGCACGCACGGATCTGCCGATTGTGCTTGTGTTCCCCGGCGTGAGTGTTTCCACGGCGGATGCATACCGCTGGGTGGATGAGTGGCAGGATCAGCCCGGTCATCCGGAGCCGGGGGCGTTTGGCTCCATGGAGCGCTATGTTGCGGATTTTGCGTCTCCGGTGGGGGCGTGGACGTTCAGCAATGATTTTACTGCCCCCGTTGTTGCGCGTGTTCCGCGGATTGGGGAAGCGCTTGCGGCGGTAAAAAAATGCGGTGCGGAATTTGCGGATATGTCCGGTTCCGGTTCTACGGTATTCGGAGTTTTTGAAACGGAGAAGAGCGCCCTTCGCGCTGCGGAGGAGCTTTCAGGAGAATGGCGGGCAGTGCCTGCTTTTGGAGGTTGAGGCTGTGCAAGTTACGGAAGTGAGAATCAGAAAGACAGACGGGATGGGAAGCCTGAAGGCGTATGTCACCGTTACGTTCGACAACTGTTTTGTCGTGCATAACGTAAAGGTGCTTGAGCTGAAAGACGGGTCGTTCCTTATCGGTATGCCGAGCCGCAAGACTGCAAACGGGGAGTACAAGGATGTTGCTCATCCGATAACCCCTGAATTCCGTGCGGAGCTGCAGGAAGTCATTATTTCTGAATATAAGGCAGGACACGTGGTGCAGTACAACTCTGCGGAAGAAGAGGGCGTGTAAGCCTCTGCCTGCATCGGGAAGAGAGTGTTTTTTCTTTGGGACGTCGTCAAGTGGTAAGACAACGGCTTTTGGTGCCGTCATTCCGCTGGTTCGAATCCAGCCGTCCCAGCTTCACACTATGTATGTGACAGGGCAGGGAAGGAGCGGGGCTCCGTATCCTGCTGTATATTTTTTGCGAGGAGTTCTTAATTATGGAACAGTATGTTATCAATGCCAAAATCCGCAAGGAAACCGGAAAAGTTGCAGCCAAGCGGCTTCGTGCCACCGGCCGTATCCCGGCTATTGCGTACAATGAGAAGGGTGAGTCCACGATGCTCGACATCGATGCAGTGGAATTTTCAAAAGTGTGGCGCACCATCACCCCGACGACGCTCATCAACCTCAAGATAGACGGTCAGGACAACAAGGCTTACATTCAGGATACTGAGTACGATATCAAGACCGACAAGAACCTGCATGCTGATTTCCACGTTGTCAGCGGCAGCAAGCCGATCACTGCAACCCTCAAGATTCACTACTCCGGTACTCCTGCCGGTGTTCTGAAGGGCGGCTTCCTGGTAAAGCATATCCCGGACATCACGCTCAAGGCTCTGCCGGATGATATGCCCACTTCCATCACCGCTGATATTTCTAAGATTGAAATCGGCCAGAAGTTCACCGTGAAGGATCTGAACCTGAGCGACAAGATTACGCTCATCACCAATCCGGGTGCAGTCATCGTGACGATTGCACCTCCGAAGAACAAATAATTGAGCCGTTCGGAAACATCCGTTCTCTGAACAGGTTCGGTTCCTGACATACCCGGATTTTTGTCCGGGAGACGCAGGGCAAGTTTCAGCAGGCTCAGTCCTTATGAAACTTGCCCGCTTTTTTTATGCGGGTAGGCACTATGGAATGCTTTGATACGGGCAGCTTTGAGCGGGAAGTGGCGCAGCAGCTTGCTTCCTGCGGCATTGACCTTGCGGCGTGCCCCGCTGCCGGGGTTGCGGTAAGCGGCGGGGCGGATTCAATCTGCCTGCTTACCGTCCTGCACCGCATCGCACCTGCCGGCTTTGTGCTGAAGGCTGTTACGGTTGACCACAACATCCGTTCCCCGGAAGAATCCGGCGGAGACGCTGCGTTCGTGGAGTCGTACTGCCGCAGCATTGGCGTGCCCTGCCGCCGCATGGTCATTCCGCGGGGAAGGGTGCAGGAGCTTGCCCGGATGCGCGGTTCCGGTACGGAAGAAGCCGCCCGCGTGCTCCGCTACGAGTGTTTTGAACGCTTTTCCGAAGAAGAGCAGCTTTCGTTCCTCTGCCTTGCCCATCACCGCAACGACCAGCTGGAAACCATCGTCATGCGCTTTCTGCAGGGGGGCGGCACCGAGGCGTTGGGCGGCATCCCGGCGGTGCGGGGCAGGTATGTGCGCCCCCTGCTGCCGTTTCCGCGCAGCAGCATTGAGTCCTACCTTGCTGCACTGGGCATCCCGTTCCGCACGGACAAGACCAATGCTGACCCCGCCATGCTGCGCAACTGCATCCGCACCCGCATCATGCCCTTCCTGGACCGCGAGGTTCCCGGCTGGCAGACGGCGGCGCTTTCCCTTTCTGCCAAAATGCGCGACGACGACGATGCCCTGCAGGAACTTGCGGAGGCCGCTGCCCGCACCTGTGCGTTTCGGGAAAGCGGGGGTGTGGTCCGCATGAGTGCCGCTGCATTCTGCAGGCAGCCCCGTGCCGTGCGCCGCAGGCTGCTGTACCGCGCGCTTTCTGCTGTGGGGGCGCGTTCCCGTGTGCCCTACCGGCTTGTTTCGGCAGTGCTGGCGGAGCTTTCTGCAGGGCAGCGCTGGCGCGGCAATGCTGCCGGAATCGTCATTTCCTGCGATGGAAGCGATATTTTTGTGCAAAAAGAGCAAAAACTAGCGACAGAAAGCGGATTTTTTGTTATAATAAAAGAAGTTGGCGTATATGCAGCCGGCTGCTGGACGGTACAGGTGGAGCGTTCAGGCAATGGGATTGTGCTGAATGCCGAAGGAAGTCCCGGCAGCGGCTCAATATATATCGAAGGTTTCGGTTTTCCGTTTGCGTTCAGGAGCCGGCAGTGCGGGGATGTCATCAGGAATGCGTCCGGTTCGTACACTGCGGTGTCGAAGGTGCTTGACGGATGGAAATGCGGAAGCCGCAGGGACCTTGTTCCTGTCCTGCAGGATTTGCGTGATGCCGGACAGCAGCTCGTCTGTATCTGGGGAGCTGCGGCAGGGTTTGAAAATTGGATTGTGAAGGTGCAAGTATGAAACGTCATGGATATGTGGTCTCGTTGTTGTGCGCAGCCCTTGGTGCGCTCATTTCGATGCAGTCCTTTGCGGACACCGCGGACGGAAGCTCGCTTTCCCGGAGTGCCCGGCTTGCGAACCGCCGCACTGCCCTGCGCTGCCTTGCTTCCGCCACTGACTATGCGTCGGAAAAGAAATGGATGGAGGCTGAATCCCAGGCTGCGCTCGGCAGAAGCTACGACTCCACGATTTCTGACCTCTGGTATATTTCTGCGGTGGCAGCCCACGGCCTTGGCAAGACAAAGGCTGAAGTCCTTCCGCTGGTGAAGACGGCCATAGACTATGCAAACTGGGTCAACTACAACCGTGACAGCGCCCGCGTGCTGTATGCCGACATCCTTGTGGACACCATGCATTTCAGGGACGTGTTCAGCGTGATAGACACCGCACCGTTCATCTATTCCGCCGATGCCGAGTATATCAGGACAAAGGCCTACTACTGCATGGGCGACGAGCGCTCTGTTCAGAAGGCGCGTGAGCGGATTGCCAGCGCCCGCCAGATTTACCCTGAAGACATGCGCTTTCCGCTGCTTTTCTTCATGTTTGAATCCCCTGCGGACACCACGCCGGAAGTCCGCGACCTTGCAAAGCTCTTTATTGCGCAGGCCGTGCAGTGCGTTTCTCCCTCGCCGGACAAGGACGCAGAGCTTGAGATGTATGCGGCGCTGTTTGCCCGCGGAGAAACCCGTACCCGCCTGCTGCAGTCCTTTGCTGCCCGCGGGCTGAGCCATCCCCTGTACGCGCGTGTTGCGCTGGAAGACAGCATTCTGACGCAGGAGCAGGCTTTCCGCTACCTTGTCGCGTTTGCAGACAAGACGATTGACTATTCCTTTGTTGCCGATTTTATGCCGCTGCTGACCGACGAGTCCGTGCGGCAGATGGCGAATGAGTATTTTACGGCATACAGCGGCACGATTGTGCGCGACACCGGCGGCGACGGCATCCCCGACCTGAAGGTGGTGTACAGCCGCGGCCGCCCCGCTGCCATCGAATATGACGTTGATCAGGACAGTGTCTGGGAGTGGCATATCGACTGCGACTTCGGCGTGCCCGTTTCCGGTATCTGCCGGCTTGAGGGCGGGCCGGGCCCCAGTGTCTATGATTTCAGCTGGGGGGACACGTTCCCGTACCTGAGCAGCGTTTCCTGCGACGGAAACAGCCGTGTGTACAGCCTGGTGACCGGGCGCCTTAAGTGGAGCCCCGTAAACATCGAAGAGAACAGAGCGGTCAGCGATGCGGCCGGCATGCAGTTCTTCTTTCCGGAAATAAATGTGCAGGAGCGCGCGCTGAGCGACGGGCTGCTGCTTTCCGGCTGCTCCAGCTTTACCATTCCCACGCAGGAACGCCGGAATGCATACATCCGCGTAACGGTGCTGGACGGTGCCATGCAGCTTGCTGATTACTACTCCGAAGACAAGCTCTATGCCCGCACTCAGTTCAACGGCGATGTTCCGGAACTCCGCCTTGTTGATTCCGACGGTGACGGCATATTCGAGACCACGGAGTATTACCGCGAGGACAGCGCCGAAGAAGGTGCGGTGTTCGCGCCGGAAGACGAGCGCACGGTTACGGCGAATATCTTCGGCAGCCCCTCAAACGGCGCCCGCTTCTCGCTGCGCATGATTCAGGTTGACCAGGATGCAGACAACATTGCCGACTACACCGAGGAGTACATGCCGGGCGGCGGCAAAATCTCTTCCTGGGATACTGACGAAGACGGCATGTGGAACGTGCGCTATGTAGTGTACCCGGCGGCAGAAGACGGATCCCATGCAGAGGAAAGCATGTTCCACGGCATTCCGGGCACGGAGCTTGTTACCATCACCATGGAAGGCGGCGTCCCCGTAAAGGTGCGGAGCGAAAACGGCGATTATTCGGGCGAGCTTCCGGTCAAAAAGGATGCCAAGCAGAATTTCTACTGGATAGGAGAACCGGGGTCCGCTTCCCTTGCAAAGAAAGCGCTTGCAGCTTGTAACAAAAACGGCTCTCAGGGAGTTTCTGTAGTAGTGGCAGACAGTAAGCACCGGGTGCTTGCCGTCCGCATTGGCAGTTTCTCGTTCGGCAAGATAATTCCCCAGGAAGAAGCTTCCGAATAAGGAAACTTTTTCCTGACTGTTTCGGAAAAACATGACTCGAAGACTGAAAGATTGTATGCAGCGCCTGTGTATATGCGGCATGATTGCGCTGCTTGCGGCGGGCACTGTCTGTGCCAAGTCCTCTAAAAGCAAGTCTGCCGCAAAGAGCAGCGCTGCAAAAAGCAGCAG
>CADCQA010000134.1 GCA_902803415.1 uncultured Spirochaetaceae bacterium
CTCGTCCAGAAATCCAGCACGTCATCTTCGGCAGAAATGAGGATGAACGGTATTTCGCTTTTGTCGGAGCCTTCCTTGATGATGGCGCACAGTTCCGTGCCGTCTATGACGGGAAGCATTTTGTCTGCGATGATGCAGTCGGGGGATTCCTCGGTAATTTTACGGAGCACGGAAAGTCCGTCTGTAAAACAGACTGTGCCGAAGCCTTTCTTTTCCAGCTCCGTACAGATGAACTTAGAGAGAATCTTTGACGGCTCTACGACGTAGACCAGCGGTATGTTCCGGTCAGCCATGCAGCAGCTCCTTGACTTTTGCGGTAAGGTTCTCCCGCTCAAAGTCTGACTTTACGATGTAGCCCTGCGCGCCGAGCTTCCTGATTTTTTCCTCGGTGTCGCTTTCAAAGACCGACGAAATCACAATGACGGGAATGTGCTTCAGCTCCTCCATGTGGCGCATGTTGTGGATGAGCACAAAGCCGTCCATGCGCGGCATCTTTACGTCCGTAACCACAAGATCGAATTCGTGCTGCTTCATTTTTTCCAGCGCGTCTATGCCGTCCACTGCCGTGGTGACGTTGTAGTTTTCTGCCTCAAGAATAATTTTTTCGATGTGGCGCGTTGTGTGGGAATCGTCCACGACAAGGATTGAATGGATTTTGTGCATCTTGTGCACTTCCAGATTTTTTACGTCGTAGATATTCACCACCTTGAAACGGCGCAGAATGTCCGGTATGTTCAGCACGGGGATAATCCGGTAGTTTTCGTCGAAGACAATGCCCTGCAGCGCGCTGAAGTCCTTGAGCAGCGGCGGCAGCGGCTTGATGACAACGGTGCCGTAGTGCAGGATTTGGTCCACGGTCATGCCGATTTTTTTATTCAGGTATTCAAGAATGATGACGGAAACTTTGTCTTCCAGCCGCGCCTTCTTGTTTGAGTTTTCGTTGATGATGTCAAAGTCGTAGACCGGCACCAGTTCATTGTTGACGTTCAGCACCGGGCCGTGCTGCATCCGCAGGAAATCTGACTTTCTGACCGAAAGAATTTCCCTGATGTAATGCGACAGTATGAGGTACGAATTGTCCGACACGGACACGAACATGCCGTCCTGCGTTGCAAGGCTTGCCGGCAGCGACAGTTCGAATTCGGTGCCCTGTCCGGCTTCGGAGCGCACGCTTATCTTGCCCTTCAGCTTGTCCATCTCGGTGCGTACCACGTCCAGCCCGATGCCTCTGCCGGACAATTCCGTGGGCGTGTCCTTGGTGGAAAATCCGGAACTGAAAATGTACTGCAGCAGTCCGTTTTTGTCTTCCGCTGCAATTTCTTTTTCCCGCTCAGGATACAGCGCCGTTGCCTTCTGCCGGATGCGTTCGTAGTCGATTCCCTGCCCGTCGTCTTTTACGGTAACAGAAATTCTGCTGGATGCCTGTGCAACGGACACCGTTATGCTGCCCGCTGCAGGCTTGCCCAGCCGGAGCCGTTCTTCTGCCGGTTCTATGCCGTGGTCGATGGCGTTGCGCACCAGGTGAATGAGAATTGCGGGAATCTTTTCCAGAATTGTCCGGTCAATGGTTATCTCTGAGTGCGGGATGTTGAATTCTACGTTCTTCTTGAGCTTGAGTGCTTCCGAGACGACGGAGCGCTTTATGGGCTGCAGAATCATGTCGAAGGGCAGCATTCTGAGCGAGATGATGCTCTTCTGAATGTCCGTGCTCTGTTTTTCCAGCACGGCGATGTTTTCCAGCACTTCCTGGTATTCGTGGTAATCTTTGTCCCTGTCCTTGAGAAAGGTAAGCTCGTTCTTGAGTTTGATTTGCCGCATGACAAGCTTGTCCACGGACTGCAGGATGTCGTCGATTTGGGACACCTTGACTTTTATTGTCTGCGCGGACTGCAGGAAGCTCAGGTCTTCTTCGGGGAGCGCCTGCTCCGGCCCGCCGCTTTCCGCCGGAGCGCCCGCGCGGGAAAAGTCGGTGATGAAGTCTTCGTCGTCCAGCGCCCTGCCAAGGTTTTCCATAATGGTGTCGTACGTGCTAAAGCTTCCGTCCGAACCTTTTTCGATTTCTGCCGTTACGCCGTGCAGCACGCTGGAAATAGCCAGCAGCAGCTGAATAATCTTGACGGGGATTTCCGTCTGGTTGTGCTGGATGAGCTTGAGCAGGCTTTCTTCCTGATTCACTACGGATTCAATCTGCGGGAATTCCAGCATGCGGGCGGAACCTTTGAGCGTGTGCAGCAGGCGGAGCATTTCCGTAAGGCTGCCGGAATTCCGCTGCTGCTTTGACGCCTGTATGGAAAGGTCGTCCAGTGCATCGAGGATTTCCCGCGTTTCTGAAACAAAGTCTGCAATGAAAAGTTTTTTGTCAAGGTTCATGTCTGCTTCTCTCCTTGCAATGTTCCGCATGCTTCATAGATGTAGGACGGGCTGAAAGAATCCAGCGTGAAGTCGTAGGGATTGCTGCTGCCGAACGCGGTAATCAGTTCCCTGCACTTCCTGAAGCATGCGCACGCCTTTTCTTCTTTGCCGATGTCACGGAGCACAAGCCCGTGGTAGAAAAACGCCGGCCAGAAGTCAGGTGAGAGTGTTTCTGCGGACGCAAAGAGCAGCTCTGCTGCCGCCTTGTTGTCTGCGTAGTATTCGGTGTATCCCTGCAGGAAGAACGAATACTTCCTGTAGCTGCTGCCGCTGACGGCACGGGCCAGCGTCCGCGCGGCGATGAAGTCCCCTTTGTTGATTGCAGCGCAGACTGCTTCGTAGGTGCGCTTCAGGTCTGCGGGGGTGGGGGATGCTTTTGCTGCGGCAGGTTTGTCGGTTTTGCCGGCGACTGCGCTGCTGCCGGGCGCTGCCGGTTTCCCGACGGCGGCTGCGCTGCTGCCGGGTACGTTCGGTTTTCCGGCTGTGACTGCGCTGTTACCGGGCGCTGCCGGTTTTCCGGCGGCAATTGTGCTGCTGCCGGGCGCTGCCGGTTTCCCGGCGGCAATTGCGCTGTTACCGGGTGCAGTCGGTTTCCCGGCTGCAATTGTGCTGCTGCCGGGCGCTGCCGGTTTCCCGGCGGCAATTGTGCTGCTGCCGGGTACGTTCGGTTTTCCGGCGGTGCTTGTGCTGCTGCCGGGTGCGGTTGGTTTTCCGGCGGCAATTGCGCTGTTACTTGTGCCGCTGTTTCCCGCTGCATTTTTTGGGGGAACCGTGCGGCTGACTTCCGCGGAATCTGCCTTGACAAAATAGTAAACCTGCCCGGTGTTTGTCTTGTGCAGTCCTGCGGGGCAGACGCTTTTGTCCATGGAACCGATTTCGTTCATGGAGAAGAAAAGCAGCCCGCCGTCGCAGAGCCGTTCCGTCATCTTTGCGGTGATGCGCGCCCTTGTGTCCTTGTCAAAATAAATGAACACGTTCCGCATAAAGATGATGTCCGCCTTGCCGGGGAGCGGCGGCTCCGTGTCCTGCTGCAGGTTGAAGCGGAACGTATGGATTTTCTGCAGAAAGTTCCTGTCAAAAATAAGCCCGCTTTCCGTCTGCTGACTGTAAGGTGCGAGCAGTTCGTGGTACTTGCTGCCGTCCTTCCGCAGCGAATACAGGCTGTAGCGTCCCTGCTCCAGCGTTGCCAGCGCCGCCGTGTCGATGTCCGATGCGTAAACCTGCATCTGGATGCCCATGAAAAGCCCCAGCGCCAGCAGCGAAATTGCTTCTTCGCCGGTGGCGCAGCTGCATGTCCAGAGCGTGAGCGGCTTTCCGATGTACTTGGGGAATATGCTTTCCTTCAGCAGGTCGAACTGCTTTTCTTCCCGGAAGAAATACGTTTCGTTTACGGTAACGGTGCTGATAAGCTGGTCGAAGTCCGCAGAACCGGCCTGCAGTGACGTGCAGAATTCCTCCGGGCTGCAGCCGCGTTCTTCTGATTTCTGCAGGATGAACGATTCCACCGCGGGCTTCTGCTGCGCTGCTACGCTGATGCCGGAAAAGGAGAAAATCTTTGTGAGCACGGTTTCGAGGAGCGCTTCGTCCATTTCCTAGCCTCCGTTCCTCTGCCTGCCGCTCAGTTCCCAGAGCCGCGCCGCAATGCTGCCAAGCGGGAGCACTTCGCAGGAGCCGCCCGCTTCAAACGCCGCCTTGGGCATGCCGTACACCGTGCAGGAAGCTTCGTCCTGCGTGATGGTGTAGCCGCCCAGTTCCCTGATGTGCCTGCAGCCCTTTGCTCCGTCTGCGCCCATGCCCGTAAGGATGACCGCGATGCAGTTTCCGCCCAGTACGCTGGCGGCGCTTTCCAGCATTTTGTCCACCGAGGGGCGCAGGAAATTTACGGCAGGGTCGTGGTTCAGCCGGATAAGGAAATTGTTCCCCAGGTCTGTCTCGAAGGCAAGGTGTTCGTCGGAAGGGGCAAAATAAACGTGCCCGGCAAGCGGCTGCATGCCGTCCTCCGCAAGGTGGACGGGCAGGCCCGTTTCTGTGTTGAGCCAGTTGATAAGGTTCTTGTCAAAGAATGAATCAATGTGCTGCGTAATGAGCAGCGGGAGCGGGAAGCCCCGGCCCAGTGACTGCAGCAGTTCTGCGATTGCGCTGGGGCCGCCGGTGGAGACGCCCACGAGCACGGCCTTGTATGTGTGCCGGATACTGGCGGGAACGCAGTGCCCCGTGCATCCGGCCTGTACCGCAGCATGCTTGCTGAACAGCATGGACTGCTTTATTTCCCCCGCAAGCTGCTCCAGTTCCTGCGCATAGCTTTCCATCTGCTGCGAAGAAAATTTGATGAATTCCGGTTTTTCAAGGGAAGCAGAAATTCTGATACCCGTTATGCCCATGCCCCCGCGCTGGTGGTAGAGCAGTGCGGGCAGCGGCAGGCTGTTGCAGAGCTTTTCCAGCTGATGCAGGTCGCTGCGGCTGAACATGGTTGTGTCGGCAATCAGCAGCTCCGGCGGGGAGTGGCGCACTGCTTCCTGCAGCTCGCTGAACGACGCAGCTTCCCCGGCTGCCTGCAGCTTCTGTGTTTTCCTGAGAATCTCTTTGATGACCGATCTGACGACGGCAGAATTGTCCGCAATAAAAACCTTTGTCATGGCACCTTCCGCGCGCCGTTTCTGTAGCTGACGAATTTTTTTATGTCGAGCAGGTAGCTGATGCCGCGTTCGGTAAAGCGGCATGCAATGATGCCGCGCCGCAGCATGCCCGCTTCGTAGCGGTCCGCAAAAACGGAAAAGTTTTCCAGCGCAATGGTGCAGACCTTGCACTTGCAGGATGTCATGAATGCAAGCTGTTCGCCGCCGTTGTTGAGCAGGAGCAGCGTGCGCACGGAACTTTTGGGGATGTTCGCGGAAAACGTACGCGCAAGTTCGTCAAGGTCGTAGCCGGCAGCCATGTCTGCTGCAGCATAGCTTTCATCCGCCGCCACGCAGGAAAAACCGTCTTTGGGCAGCAGGAAATCAAATGTGTCGTAGGAAATCGATATGAAGGTTTCAGGCTGCGGCAATGTCTTCCCCTGCTTTTCCGATGATGGCGCTGACTTTGATGACGAGCGCCTTCTGTCCGTCTACCGTGAGCGTTCCCTCGTAGAAACCGGACAGTTCTTCTTCTGCAAAGCGGACGACATCTTTTTCTTCCGCCGGGAAGAAATTCTTTACGTCCCTGATTTTCAGGCAGCTGTGGCTTTCATCGTTCAGCACGATGAAGAGCGCCGAATCCTGGGCGGGTTTCCCTTCCATCAGCGCCGGGTCTATGACAACGTAGGGTGTGCCGTATCGGTTCAGCACGCCGCTGATGTACGGCGGCACAAAGGGCAGGGGGAATACGTCTGCATTGCGCAGGATTTCCTTGACATCCCCTGCCGGAAGCGCGTACAGGTTGCTGCCGTCTTTGGTGCCAGTAGCACCCGTGGTGCCGTCGGAACCGGCGTTACCGATAGTGAAGATGAGCCAGGTCTCTTTTTTCCCCGCATCTCCGCCGTCCTGACTGTCTGTGCGGGCGTTTTTTATTGCTGCCAACAGGTCTTCTGCCATACAAACCATTATACAGGGGAAATCCGCCATGGGCAAGCAGAAA
>CADCQA010000135.1 GCA_902803415.1 uncultured Spirochaetaceae bacterium
AAGCTTGGATTTGCGCCTCCGCGGCACTTTCACCTGCCGCTGCTGACGGACACCGACGGGCGGCGGCTTTCAAAGCGCAGCAGGGACACCGACATGGCGTTCATCCGCAGCCGGTACACGCCGCAGCAGGTCATCGGCAAGCTCATGCACCTGTGCGCATTCATCGAAGCTGCAGAACCGATGAGCCTTACGCAGGCCCTGGCTGCCTACCGCCCGCAAGCCCTGCCGCTGCAGGACATCTGCATACAAGAGAAAACAGTTTGAAATCCGGCCCTAATTCTTCTGCGGCTGGGCTGCCGTTTCTTTGTTCTGGTACCACGAATCGACGGTGCGCTTCATGTCCATGATGTTGCCGATAATCATGTAGGAGTCGTAGATATCCAGCTTCTTGCGGGACACATACTTGTTCAGCTCGTCGCGGGCTGCATCGGGGGAAAGCGCCGCCCAGCAGGCAACGTCGTCCACCGTGATGAAGAATTTGCGGCACAGCGATTCCTCCGTGCCGGGCTCCAGCTTGGGCGGAACATAGTACAGTTCATTGTACATCAGGAAGACGTCGGCAATGCGCACGGAAAGGTCGGGGATGCCCAGCACCGTCAGCTGGCGCCGCTGGTCGTAGATGCGCTTGCAGACAAGCTTGAGCATCAGCGCGGACATGTGCGGGTTTCCGGTCACAATCGCGTTGAAATTCTCCTTGGCGAATTCCAGACACTGCACGGTTCCCTTTGCAATGCAGCAGACATCGCGCAGCTTTCCGCCGCTGATGATGGCACGCACGCCAAACAAGTTTCCGGCTTCCAGCAGCTCAAGGTTCTTCAGCGTGCCGTTGACGCAGCGCTTTACCTGCACCTTGCCGGACTGAATAAAGTAAAAATGATTCGGCTCCATAAATTCAGAGATGATGACGGAACCGTCGGAATATTCCTTTCTAAAGCGGCTGAACACCGGCAGCGAGAACTGGGAAAGCGCTGACTTTTCGCTTTCGTTCTGGCTGGAATCCCCCAGCCCCAGATCCTGCCCGGCAGCCTGCCCGGCGGAAAGGTTTTCTGCCTCGTCGCGGAGCTTTTCAAGTTCGGCCTTGTGCTCCGTCTGGGGAAACGTGCGGAGTATGAGTTCGCATTCAGAGACGCAGGAACGGTACTGGAAAGAATCAAAAAAGACCTTTGCAAGCGCAATCATGCCTTCTTCCGGCTGCATGGAAGCACGGGTAAGGTGCAGCATGCTTTCGGTCTTTGCATACAGTTCGCCCAGCGTCTTTGTGAACACGGTGAGCATCTTGGAGATGACGGCCTTGTTTGCAGAGAAAATGCGCTCGAATTCCTGCGTCGAAAGCATGACGAGCTGAATGTCGGTGGAAGCAGATGCAGTTTCAATGCGCGGACGGCGGGCAAGTGCGCTTTTAATTCCGAAGAATTCGCCCGCTGTGAGGGTTTCGCTCAATATTTCGCCGGTCACAAGGTCTGCGCTTTTCAGGATAACTTTGCCGGTCTGCAAGATAAAAATGCGCTCATCCTTGTCCCCTGCAAAGAAAATGACAGAACCCTTTGTGTACGGAACAACCTTAGGCATGAGTTCCCCTCCTCTCACCTTAGTCTACGAGAATTTTCTACCCCATTATACCATAAACCGGAAAAATATGCTATGATTTTGACGAAAATATGGAAAACATCATAGATTTGCATACTCATTCAACGGCTTCGGACGGAACGCTTGCGCCCGCGGAGCTTGTTGCCTATGCTGCCGCAAAGCATCTGCAGGTGCTGGCGCTCACCGACCACGATACAATTGACGGGTTACAGGAGGCTGCCGAAGAGGCAAAACGGCAGTCCCTTATCTTTGTACCTGGTATAGAGATAAATATTGCCTGGCCTACAGGCGAATTCCACCTGCTGGGGCTGGGACTGCAGCGGGTTTCACCGGAACTGCGCGCCGTGCTCCAGCTGCTTGCCGACGGCAGGGAGGAGCGCAACCGCCAGATGGCAGAAAAACTGCAGGAAGCCGGGGTGCCGGTCACGCTGGAAGAAGTACGCGCCCGTTTCAATACAAAAATGCTGGGGCGCCCGCATTTTGCGCAATATATGGTAGAAAAAGGCTTTGTGAAGCAGCGGCAGGAGGCCTTTGACCGCTTCTTTGCAAAGGGACGCGGCTGCTTTGTGGAGCGCACGGGAGCCGACCTTGCAGAGGCCGTGGCCGCCATTAAGTCGAGCGGCGGTGCCCCCGTTCAGGCGCATCCGCTTTCCATGTACGTTTCCTGGGGCAAGATGGACGGCGTAATGGAGGAAATCCGCGACAAAGGCGTGCTGGGGCTGGAGGCATGGCACCCCGGCGTGCGCGTGGCAGAGGCCGAGCGGCTGGAAGAGCTGGGTCACCGCCTGGGCATGATTGTAACCGCCGGAAGCGATTTCCACGGCGAAAAAGTGCGTGCAGACCGCAAGCTGGGGCATACCGCGGGCGGCAAGCACATCGGCTTCCGCTTCTGGCAGGAAGAACTGCAGCCGCTGCTGTGCAGGCTCCACGGCGGAAACAGCATGGAATTCCAGCCCTGAGAGGCTGTTTTTCACCGGAAACACATTTTTGCCGCATGCTGAAGCCCGCGGCGGGCTGTAACCTCTGTGCTGTGCAGGGCATTTTATCTGCAGAAACCCGCGGGATACATATCCGCTCCGATTCCATGAAACAGAGGAACATGATGAAAAAGACAGAACAGATAAGCGCAGTGCTCGCAGCAGCACTGCTTTTTGCCGGGTGCAGCAGCAAAGCTTCCGGCTCCTACTCAAAATCCAGCGGCTCCGTCATGCAGGCAAGCAAGGCAGCCGCAAGCTCAGATATGGCGGCATTTGCAGAAGAAGCCTTGATGGATGAAGCCGACATGATGCCGGAAGCCCCCATGCCGGCTCCCGTACAGGGCGGCGGGGAAAGCGGCG
>CADCQA010000136.1 GCA_902803415.1 uncultured Spirochaetaceae bacterium
GTGCGGAATGTTCCGAACGCCTGCAGCAGCAGGGCAAGCCCCTTGTGCTTCTTTATGTTGCCGATGAATATAACGGTATCCGTCTTTGGCGGCCGGACGGCTGCCGGGCGGGAAATGCTTTCCGGAAGCGCGCTGTAGACCACATGCACGGGCTTTGTGCAGCGCAGCCTTTCCCTGATGCGGGAGCGGCTGAATTCCGAGACGGTAAACAGCGCGCGGGAACGCCTGACTGCGTGGCGGTAAAATGCCCGCCGGACGGCAGTGCCCAGCTTTCCGGCAATTTCCGGCATGTCAAGGAATACCACGTCATGGATTGTGCTGTACACCGGCACCCGGATGCCCGCCGGGATGTTACAGTAGGGGGTAAAGTATGCGTCACATGCATTGATTTCGCGTACAAGCGCACGGGGGAAACAGATCAGCTCCTGCAGGGAAAAGACTTTCTGCGGGCAGGTGAGGATGCGTACCTGCTGTGCCGCGGCTGCCGCTGCCCGGAGTTCCTCGCCGTAGAGCCCGCTTTCCGGCACCAGAAGGAGCAGGGAAGTCCCGCTTGCGATGAAGAAGGGCAGTATGCCGTCGATGAATGCCCCTATGCCGCTTTTGCCGCTCATGCGGCAGTCCACTGCAAGCTTCATTCTGCAATCTCCCTGCGCGTGCGCTCCACGGCGGCCGTAAATTCTGCGCGGAAGCGCTCCTCGGAAAAGCTTTGTGCGTGTGCGGCAATGTCCCGGGCATTGAAAGCCCCGGCCGCATCAAGCTCCTCAAAGCGGCGGATTGCGTCCTGCACGGCGCCTGTTTCCTGTGCGTTGAAAAACACGCCTGTCTTGCCGTCGATGACGGTTTCCGTGGCGCCGCCCCTGCCGAACGCAATGACGGGGCTTCCGCAGGCCTGTGCTTCCAGCGGGGCAAGCCCAAAATCTTCCTCCGCACAGAATATAAGTGCGCGGCAGCTCTGGAGACAGCTACGCAGCGTTTCGTCATCAGCGCGCCCCGTAAAGCGTATGTTGGGGTCGCCGGCAGCAAGTGCCTTCAGCTTCTTTTCTTCCGGTCCGCCGCCGATGACAACGAGCTTCCTGCCGCTGCCTTTTATGGCGGATATGGCAAGATCCATGCGCTTGTAGGGCACAAGCCGTGAAAATGCCACGTAGAAATCTTCCTTCCGGGGTGTTTCTGCGGGAAAAAAGCGCTTTGTATTCAGCGGCGAATAGATGACCTGTGCGTCTCGGTTCCAGAATTTTTTTATGCGCCGTGCGATGTACTTTGAATTTGCCACAAGCGTATCCGGCCGTTGGCTGGAGATGTAGTCCCACTGGCGGATAGCGGGCATCCATCTGTCCATGAAAAAGCGCGTAAGCCGCCCGCTCCGCCTGCGGTACTCAAAGAAAAGGTCCCAGGCGTAGCGCATGGGCGTATGGATGTAGGCTATCTGCGGCACGTGCGGGGGCACGATGACGCCCTTTGCGCAGCAGGAGGAGCTGCACAGCACTAAGTCGTAGCCGGAAAGGTCGAAGGACTCAAAGGCTTTTGGCATAAAGCGCAGCATCTTGGTGTGCAGCTTTGTTGCGAAGGGCAGCCGCTGCAGCGGCGAAGTGACGATTTTGACACCCTCGAAGTGCCCGGCCAGCTTTTTTTTGTCATAGACAAGCGTATAGATGTCCGCGCCGGGATACATCCTGAGCCACAGTTCCACAAAGGTTTCTGCGCCGCCGTAACTTACGAGCCAGTCATGCACGATAGCGACTTTCATCGTCCTTCCTCCCGGGTCAGATAGTCGTTCACAAAGTCCGCCAGCGTATAGTCTTTGCTGACCAGCACGTTCCTGCCGCAGCCGGCATTTTTGCCAGCCTGCACGTCGCGCTCCGTGTCGCCTGCCATGCAGGATGCAGCAAGGTCTATGTTAAAGTCCGCCGCCGCCTGCAGAAGCATTCCCGGCTGCGGTTTGCGGCAGCTGCAGGGAATCTTGTAGTCCGGCCGCTCCCCGGCAAAACCCTTGTCCGGGTGGTGCGGGCAGCAGTAGACGGCATCAAGGTAGGCGCCCTCGCGGCCCAGCAGCGTCTCCAGCTTGTTGTGTATTTCCTGCAGCTGTTCGAAGGAAGCCTCGCCGCGCGCGATAACCGGCTGGTTCGTCACAACAATGGCAAGGATACCGGCTTCGTTCAGGCGGCGGACTGCAGCTGCAGTTCCCGGCAGCAGCTCCAGCTGTGTGCAGTCGGAAATGAAGCCCGCGTCCCGGTTCAGCGTGCCGTCACGGTCAAGGAATACGGCCCGCTGCCTGCACGAAAGGTTCTTTGCCGCCACAATACCGCTGCGGATATCTTCCTCTGCGGCGCGGTAGCGGTCCGGCGTTCCCATGTCCTTGATGTATTCGCTTGTGTCGTACGCATAAATGCCGCCGCCTGCGACTGCCGGCTTGAGTACGTCGCGGTCAAGGTCAATTTTGTCCGGCGTTTCCGGGTGGCGCGGCACAAAGTGCTTCCGTGTCTCCTGCAGCAGCTGCGGCGAAATGATTTCTATGCCGGCATTTACGCGGTTTTTGTACCACAGCCGTTTGTCCTCCTTGTTCATCCAGCGGATAACGCGGTGGCTGTCCTGCGGCATCTTGCCCGGTTCCGGCGGCAGCAGTTCCGTTACAAGCAGGGAGCTGTCATAGGGGTGTGCGTTCGGGTGTGCCATGAGCGTTGCAAGCGCATGGTGCTCCCGGTGGAATGCGATGAAGCGGCGGAAGTCTATGCTGAAAAGCACATCCCCGCAGAGCAGAAGAAAATCCTCCGTCAGCTCCGGCATCTTGAAGAGCGCCCCGGCGGTACCCAGCGGATGGTCTTCCGTGAAATAAGTGATGTGTACCCCAAAGCGGCTTCCGTCGCCGAAATAGCTGCGGATAACATCGCCCAGATGCCCGGTAACAATCGTAATGTCCGTAAGCCCGCTGGCGCGCAGGTTTTCAACCTGATACTGCAGGACCGGTTTTCCGCAGAGCTCTATCATGGGCTTGGGAACGTCGCTCCTGACTGATGCAATGCGGGTGCCCATGCCGCCCGCCATGATGACTGCTTTCATACGGGAAAGAAATGCTCCTCAAGCTGCAGGCAGAGTGCGTGGTA
>CADCQA010000137.1 GCA_902803415.1 uncultured Spirochaetaceae bacterium
ACAAAGGATGGGGGAACGACTGCCGGTCGTACCCCGCGCAGTATTTTTTCCCGCAGGCATCTTTTTCCATTGGCCCGGAGCAGGAGGGGAGAAATGGAAAGTTTTTTTAAGCTCTGATACAGAATTTTCCTTTTCCCGCTCTTTTTCATCCTGAATCATCACGTGTATAAAAAAATTGTAGAAAACCGTATAAAATGTTATTATATGCGGAATAATTCTGAAAAATTCTAGAAAATTTCATTGCAATTATTTAAAAATTTCTATATAGTATGGGCAGTAAAAAAAACGGGGAAAGTAAATAAAAAGAGGGCGATATGAAACATTTTCCTGCATCTGTAGGTGCTTTGGTACTATCTGTAGTATTTCTTCTGGTAACAGTGTCATGTACAAGTGAACTGGGCGATCCGGTTCAGCCGTACGCTGGTCAGCCTGCGGTGCAGCAGGCTGCGGACAGCAAAAAAACTGCAGCTGCCACCACGCTTGCCCGGCAGGAAACTGCCTTGGTGCGGAAGCAGGCCGCTGTTTCCCGCCAGGAAGCCGGAACCAAGGCACAGGAGCTTGCCGCCGCGGAAAAAATCGGCGACAGGGCAGGCATTGCCCTGAAGAAGGAAGAAAAACTTATTGCAGAAAAGACTGCGGCTGCGGACGAAAAAGCTGCGCAGGCTGCGGAGGATATTCAGCGTGCCGCCGACAAGGCTGCCGCTGCCGAAGAACATAGTCAGAAGGCTCAGGACAATGCGGCGCAGGCAGAGCAGGCTCCTTCCGTCAACAAGGCGCAGCAGGCTGCGGACAATGCCCGGCAGGAAGCAGACAAGGCTCAGCTGGCGGCAGACAGCGCAAATCTGGCTGCGGACAAGGCAAAGCAGTCCACGGCGGATGCGATTGATGCGGCAAAGGATGCCCAGGATTCAGCCAAAAACAGCAGCAGTTCGTACGGGCAGGAAAAAATCGCAGAACTTGAAAAACGCATAGAAGACCACGAGCGCCGTATCAGGAAGCTTGAAGAACAGCTGGACAAAGCCGTTGCTGCCGCGGAAGCAGCGCAGGCAGCTGCCGCAGAGGCCCAGGCCGCCGCTGCACAGAAAGCCCAGGCCGGAGAAGAAAGCAGCAACGCAGTAGCAACCGGCGGCAGCTCGACCGGCGGGAGTGTATCCTCCGGCTCAAATGCATCCGGCGAGGGGAGCGGCAACGCAGTAGCAACCGGCGGCAGCTCGACCGGCGGAAACATGTCCTCCGGTTCAAATGCATCCGGCGGGGGCAGCGGCAATGCTGCTGCGGGCGGAAAGCTTCCCCGGGGCACGGTTGCTGCAAGCGATCCGTCAACGTGGAAGGGAAGCTACCGGGAATTTGCATTCAACGTGGACAAAGATACAAAGGTCCGGCTTCACCTTGCTTCCGACTTTGCGGGCAGCGGCGAAAATTTCTCCCTGCAGTCCGAAAACTCAAGTACTGCCGGAAATCCCTGGAACGAAAATCCGTGGGTATACAACAACGGCGACGGCACCGGCTACTGCGACCTTGAACTCCATGCCGGCCGCACCTATTACATGCTCAGCAAGGACGGCAACGTGCCGTTCACCATCACCGACGTAGAAGTGCTCTGATGATGCTGCTTCCTGCATTGCCCCGTGTTGACACAGTTGGCGTGTGCCGCTAGAATTCGGGGCATGACAGGAATCATCGATTATAATGCAGGGAACATCAGGAGCGTGGAGCACGCGCTGGAGTTCATCGGGGCACCGTACATCCTTTCTTCAAAGCCTGCCGATCTGGAGGGCGTGGACAGGATCATTTTCCCCGGTGACGGGGACGCCGCTTATGCCATGGAGCAGCTGCACCAGACCGGCTTTGACACCTTTATCCGCGACTGGGCGGCAGCAGGCAAGCCGCTCGCGGGCATCTGCATCGGGGCGCAGATAGTCTTCGGCTACAGCGAAGAAGGCTGCACGGACTGCCTGGGACTTATCCCCGGTACCATCCGCCACTTCAGCTCCCTGTGGGAGGAACGCCAGCCGGATGAAGAAGAGCACAAGGAGCGCGCCATGCTGCGCAACGGCCTGAAGGTGCCGCACATGGGCTGGAACGACGTCTGCTTCTGCAACGGCGGTACGGCACTCTGCGCAGGTATTGCAGACCGCTCGGATTTCTACTTTGTCCATTCCTACGTCATGCAGCCGGAAGACCCGTCACTCATCAAGGGCTATGCGGACTACGGCACCATGGTGCCCGCAATCATCGAAAAGGACAACATCACCGTATTCCAGTTCCATCCGGAAAAATCAGGAAAAGCCGGCCTGCAGATTTTGCGCAACTTTACCGCGGCCGGCATCGGGGGTGCATCATGCTGAAAAAAAGAATCATCATCTGCCTTGACGTGAAGGACGGACGCACCACCAAGGGCGTCAAATTCAAGGACAACAAAGACATCGGCGACCCCGTGGACATGGCGGCGGAATATTACCGGCAGGGCGTTGACGAGCTGGTTTTCTACGACATCATGGCGAGTGCGCGCGGCAAAAAGCCCATACTCGACCTGATTGCGCGCGTTGCCTCGCAGGTTTTTATTCCCTTCTGCGTGGGCGGCGGCATTGCCACGCTGGACGACATCCGGCAGATAATCCTTGCCGGGGCAGAAAAGGTTTCGCTCAATTCTCAGGCGGTCAAAAAGCCGGAGCTGATAACGGAGGGCGCGCGGGTGTTCGGCAACCAGTGCATTGTACTTGGCATGGACGCGGCAAAGGACGACAGCATGCCCAGCGGCTACCGCGTGTACATCAACGGCGGCCGGGTTGCAACGGATCTTGATGCGCGCGAATGGGCGCAGAAGGCAGTGCGGCTCGGTGCGGGCGAAATTGTGCTGAATTCCATAGATGCGGACGGCACCCGCGACGGCTACGAGCTGAAGCTGACGCGCCTGATAAGCGATGCCGTGGAAGTGCCGGTGATTGCGTCCGGCGGCGGCGGCACCCCGCAGCATCTTGCGGACGTGCTGCAGGATGGCCGTGCGGATGCGGCGCTCATTGCGTCCATGGTGCATTCCGGCGACTACACGGTGCAGGGCATAAAGCAGGAGCTTGCCGCAAAAGGCGTCCCCGTGCGCCTGTAGCCCCTGCTGCTCGGTTGCATGTTTGCCCCATAAGGAGTAGAATGGGGGTGTCATGCACGGGGCTGCAGGACGCTGCATTTTTTCAGGCTGCCCCTGCGTGAGCAGAATTTTACAGGCGCTGCCGGAACGCTGGAATTCCCGGGCGGTGCCAGTGAGGGGAATAACATCAGTATGAAAAAAACGTTTGCGGAGCTGCTTAAAAATCTGCAGCCGCATTCCTTTACCTGTACCATTACCGCGGAGGACGGCGAAACCGCCCTGCCGGAAAACGAGGCTGCCCGGCTTGCCGCAGACGCAGTCGTCAGCTCGCTTGTCTTTGACAGCCGCGACGTGCAGCCGGGTGCGCTTTTCTTTGCGCTGCCGGGCACGCATACAACCGGCAACCGCTTTATTGCAGATGCCGTGCGCGGCGGTGCCTGCGTCATCGTCTTTGAAGGCACGTTCTCTGCGGAAGACCGCGCGCAGATTGCACAGACCGTGCAGGATGCGCACAGCCGCCCGCTCTTTGTGCGGGTACCGTCCGCGCGTTTTGCCATGTCGCCGCTTTCCGCGGAATTCTTCGGGCGCCCGTCAGACAGGCTTGCCGTCATCGGCGTAACGGGCACGGAGGGCAAGTCCTCCACCGTCGCTTTCATCTGGCAGCTGCTCCGGCTCTGCGGCTGCAAGGCGGGCTTTATTTCCACCGTACAGTATTCGCTGGGCGGGGATGCCATAGACAATCCCCAGCACCAGACCACGCCGGAAGCGCCCATTGTGCAGCGCCAGCTCTACGAAATGGTGCAGAACGGCTGCACGCATGCCGTGGTGGAATCTTCTTCCCACGGCCTGAGCGGGCGGACGAACCGCCTGGGTGACGTGCATTTTGACTGCGGTGTGTTTATGAATGTTACGCTGGAGCACCTTGAATTCCACGGCACCTACGAGCAGTACCGCAGCGACAAGGCAAACCTGTTCCGTGCACTGGACAAGTGCAGCCACGAAAAATGCATCGGCGGCAGGGAATGCAGGGTACCGTCCTTCGGCATCGTCAACCTTGAAGACCCCGCCGCGCAGTATTTTGCATCCTGCACGTCAAAGAAAGTGCTCGGCTTTACCACCGAGGGCATGGCGGGCAGGCAGGCTGGCGAGGAACTGGATGCAAAGCCGCTGCCGCCCATCCCCGGCAGCATGCCCTATCTTTCTGCGCGCAACATCGCGGCTGCACGCTTTGGGCTTTCGTTCAGCATCTGCCGCTACGAGAACCACGATTCGCTGGGCGATGCAGACCGCGTTATCCACGTAAAGGCGCCGCTGCCGGGAGCATTCAACGCGTACAACATCATGGCGGCTTTCCTTGCCGTGCACGGCATCACCGGCATTCCGCTGGAAGAGCTGGCCCCGCGCGCGGAACAGCTGCAGCCGGTCAAGGGCCGCATGACGGTCGTAGACTGCGGGCAGCCCTTCGAAGTCATCGTGGACTACGCGCACACTCCTTCTTCCTTCGAGACGATTTTCCCGCCGCTGCGCAAGCGCTGTACCGGCAAAATGCTCTGCATCTTCGGTTCCGGCGGCGAGCGCGACCTGAAGAAGCGTCCCCTGCAGGGAGAAATCGCCGCACATTTCTGCGACACCGTTATCCTGACGGACGAAGACCCGCGCGGCGAAGACCCGCTTGCGCTGCTGGAGATGATAGCCGCCGGTGCGCGGAAGGCCGGTAAAAAAGACGGCGAAGACCTGTTCCTGGTGCCGGACAGGCCGGCGGCAATCCGTAAGGCATTTTCCCTTGCGGGCGCAGATGACATCGTGCTGCTGCTTGGTAAATCGCATGAAAATTCCATCATCTACAAAGACCGCGTGATGGCATACGACGAGATTTCGGAGGCACGCAGGGCGCTCTCCGAAATGGGCTTTAGTAAATAATCGGCCTGTTCGGAAACTGTGTTTCCGCTCAGGCCGGCGAGTTTAAAATCGCTCAAATAGCGCGATTTTAAACACTGCATTCTGGTGTAACCTGTTCTGAAACTGAAGTTTCCGGACAGGTTTAATAAAGAGGTTTTTGATGAATATAGTGCTTATGTACGGCGGACGTTCCGGGGAACATGAAATTTCACTGCTCAGCTGCGCGGCAGTTGCGCGCAACATCAACCCCAGGCACACCGTCACGCTTATTTCCGTCAGTAAGGACGGCAAGTGGTACCTTGAAGACGAGAACGTGCTGACAAAGCTTCGGGTGGACAAAAACGCCGCGCTTTCCATTCATGCCGTGGAAAAACAGCGCGTGTCGCTGGTTCCCGGCGGCGGCAGGGAAAAGACCTTCTTTGTGGACGGCTACTACATTCCCTGCGACGTGGTGTTCCCCGTGATGCACGGCACCTACAGCGAGGATGGTACCATCCAGGGCATGTTCGAAATGGCGGGCATTCCCTACGTGGGCTGCGGGGTGCTTGCTTCCGCCGCCACCATGGACAAGCACATCACCAAAATCCTCTGGCAGCACGCGGGCCTGCCCGTGGTGCCGTACATCTGCATTACGCGCGCCGACGTGAACGACAGCAGCCGCTATGATGCGCTTGTGGAACAGGCGGTAAAGGAACTCGGCTTTCCGCTCTTTGTCAAACCGTGCTCGGCGGGTTCCAGCGACGGCGCTTCTCGGGCAGAGAACGAAAAGGAGCTGTCGGTTGCGCTTCTGGATGCATTCCAGTGGGACAACAAGGTGCTCATCGAAAAGGCCGTCAGTGCGCGGGAAGTTGAATGCTCCGTAACGGGCAACAGCGTAACCTTCTCGCCTGACGAACCGGAGACGGTGCCCAATGCATACGGGCCGGGCGAAATTGTTCCCACGCACACCTTCTATGATTACGATGCAAAATACAACGACCCGGACGGAGCGGAACTGAAGATTCCCGCAGCTCTGGATGCCGCGCTGCTTTCCCGCATCCGCGAGATGGCAAAGAAGGCCTACCGCGCCGTGGACGCAAGCGGGCTTTCCCGCGTGGACTTCTTTATTGACCGCAATACACAGGAACTCTACCTGAACGAAATCAACACAATCCCCGGCTTTACCAGCATCAGCATGTTCCCCAAGCTCTGCGATGCCGAGGGGCTGCCCTTTGGCGAGCTGCTTGAGCTGCTGTTCGCGGAGGCAAAGGCCCGGTTCGCCGCGCGGGACAGGCTGCGCACAAGCAGGTAAAGGGCATTTCGAAAAACTCGCTGTCGCGACTTTTTCGAAATGCCTGCGGGTTTTAAGTCGCTATAATAGCGCGGCTTAAAACATCGCATTTTCAAAGTTACCTCTAAAAACTGAAGTTTTTAGAGGTTTCCTAAAGGGAGGTTCAGAATGGCAGACACACCACACGTATACCCGGAAGGATGCTACTTCAATTCGCTGGAAGACATCCGGGACAAGCATATAACCATCATGGGGCTGGGACTGAACGGCGGCGGGGAAGCTTCCGTCCGCTTCTTCCTTTCGCACGGTGCCTATGTTACCGTTACCGACATGAAGTCCCGGCAGGAACTGGAACCGACCATTCTTTCGCTCACGTCGGACAAGCTGCTGGACCGGTCGCGGCTCAGCTACGTCCTGGGCGAGCACCGCATTGAGGACTTCCAGAACGCGGACTGCGTAATAAAGAATCCCGGCGTACGCTACGAAGGAAACAAGTTTCTTGCGGCGGCAAAGCATGTAGAAACCGACCTGAGCGTGTTCCTGCATTTTACAAAGGCCCCGGTTATTGCCGTAACCGGCAGCAAGGGAAAATCGAGCACGTCGAGCGCCATATACTACGGGCTGCAGAAAGCCGGCTTTTCGCCGTTCCTTGGCGGCAACATCACCGTCAGTCCGCTCAGCTTCCTTGAGCGCACGGACGGCATGACGCCGGTGGTGCTGGAACTTTCCAGCTGGCAGCTGCGCGACCTGCGCGGAAGAAAGGCGCTGCGCCCCAAAGTAGCCGTCATCACCAGAATCATGCCCGACCATCAGAACTGGTACGGCGACATGGACAGCTACGTTGATGACAAGCGGCTGATTTATGCAGACCAGACTGAAGACGATTTCCTCATCCTCAGCTCCGATCCTGACGGCTACAAAGAAGAATGTTCACACACAAAGCCCGGCTGCGAAAGCTGGAGCGACGACTTTGCGCAGGATGCGCCGGCAACGGTGCTGCGCGTCTGCAGCGAAAACCTGCTCCCCGCCGGAAGCTTCGGCGCGTTCCTGCGGCAGGGCAAGGACGGTACCAGCATCGGCATGACGCAGCTTCCCTTCAGCATGAGGAGCAAGCATGCGCAGGACCACGGCATTCAGAACGAGCAGGTGCTCGGCAGCCTGCTGGTGCCCGGCAAGCACATGATGTCAAATGCGCTTGCTGCGGCGCTCGCACTCCAGATGCTCGGCATAACGCCCGCCCAGATTTCCGACGTTCTTGCAGAATGGCCGGGACTGCCCCACCGCCTGGAAGCATTCCACAAGTGGGTCAGCCCCACGGACGGGCGCAGGCTGCTCTTCTTCAACGACAGCTGTGCAACCGTGCCGGAAGCTGCTGCCGCTGCATCGCAGGCATTCGGCACAGGCATCATTCTTATAACCGGCGGCACGGACAAGGGACTTGATTTCCTGCCGCTTGCCCGGACTGTCAGCGGCGAGGACGGCAGCTCCTACAAGCTTAAGGAACTCTACCTGCTGGCAGGCACCGGTACGGACAAACTTATGTCCCTGCTTGATGCCCGGCACATTGCATACCGCGGCCCCTTCGGCTCGCTTGAAGAACTGCTGAACGAACTCAAACGCAACCTTGCCGCGCCGGATGCAAAGCAGATTTACGGCGTGCAGGGCTCAAAGAAATCGCTGCCGGTTGTGTTTTCGCCGGGAGCAACATCATTCGGCATGTTCTCTAACGAATTCGACCGCGGCGAACGCTTTAAGAAAGCCGTCAAGGGAATGTTCTTCTAGCGGACGGGGAGCGCCCCCGCTAAAATTGTGTTATCCCGCCCGCGTTAAATTGACCTGATCCATGCCTTCTGCTATGCTGAAATTATGAGAGCATTGAGATGTTTCCTGATTGCATCAAGTTTAACGCTGGTTCTTGCGGGATTGTCCGCATGCAGGACGACCGGTAGCACGAGCGCCGGTGCTGCTGCTGGTACTACAGCTGCCGCACAGTTCCAGCCCGGCAGCGGCGGCACCCCGCCTGACATGCCCCCGGACGGCGGCAACGGCGGCATGATGCCTCCTCCGGGCGGAGTACCCGGCGCTTCCAGTGCAGACATCACCTATTCCGGCGCGGTCGAAATCAGCTCGGCGGCAGCAGAGTCCGGCAGACGCTACAGCTCAAAGAAAACCGACCAGAGTGCCCTGCTCATCAGCACGGACAGTGCTGTCAGCATCGAAAATCCCACCGTCACAAAATCCGGCAGCTCCAACGGCGGCGACAGCTGCAATTTCTACGGACTGAACGCCGCAGTCCTGGTGAAGGGCGGCAGCACGACCACCATCACCGGCGGTACCATTAAGTCTTCGGCTTCCGGGGCAAACGGCGTGTTCAGTTACGGCGGCAACGGCGGCAGAAACGGCGCGGCGGGTGACGGCACCACCGTCGTCATCAGCGGCACTTCCATCACAACAAGCGGCAGCGGCTCCGGCGGCATCATGACCACCGGCGGCGGCGTCATGAAAGCAAAGAATCTTACTGTTTCCACAAGCGGGGCTTCTTCCGCAGCAATCCGTACCGACCGCGGCGGCGGTACCGTTACCGTTGAAGGCGGCTCGTACACAAGCAGTGGTCTGGGCTCTCCCGCCATCTATTCCACCGCAGACATTACCGTGTCTGATGCAACGCTGGTGTCAAAGCTTTCCGAAGGTGTCTGCATCGAAGGAAAGAATTCCATCACGCTGAACAACTGCACCCTGACTGCAAACAACACCCGCCGCAACGGACACGCGCAGTTCCTTGACACCATCATGATTTATCAGTCCATGTCCGGCGATGCGGACAGCGGCACTTCTGCATTCTCGATGAACGGCGGCACGCTCACCAGCCTGAGCGGACATGTGTTCCATGTGACCAACACAAATGCCGTCATCACGCTGAACGGCGTTCGGATAGTGAACAAGGACAAATCGGGCGTGCTGCTTTCTGTCTGCGCGGACGGATGGAAAGGCGCTGCAAACATTGCCACGCTTAATGCGGCAGGGCAGGAGCTTTCCGGCAGCATACTCGCCGGCAGCGATGCAAAACTGACGCTGAACCTGAACAGCGGCTCCACGTTCACCGGCAGCATCTGCGGTACCATCTGCAACGCTGCAGGGGAGATTGTTTCCACGGAAACCGGAACCGTCACCGTTTCGCTGGACGGAACAAGCACGTGGAACCTGACGGAAGACAGCTATATCACTTCGTTCACCGGCGATGTCTCCCGCATCAACGGAAACGGCCACACGCTCTACGTAGGCGGCAAAGCGCTCTCCCTTTCCCGCTAGCGGCTGAGC
>CADCQA010000138.1 GCA_902803415.1 uncultured Spirochaetaceae bacterium
ACTGAATCGCCGTTCCTGTGTAATAGCAAAAAAAGAAGCAGGGATGAACAGAAGTACACGATAAGCAGGACTGTGAATGTAATTCCGGAAAAGAAGCTCAGGATATTGTTGACAAGTACCACTCCACTTGTATAGGCGATAATGGTAATCAGCAGTGATTCAAAGATTTCCCGTTTCTTGCTGTAAATGCCTAGGAATAACAGCAGAAATAGAATTGGAATTAGAAGACCTGCAAAGGACAAGCCGGTATAAGAAATCCATACCAGGGCAATTCCTATCGGAACAAGGATTCCCAGGACAGTCCACGACCTTTCCCTTCGAATAAAGGATATGGCAGCTGCGATGGCTGCAATGCCCGCACTTCCTTTTGCTGTTGTCTTGAGAAAGTTTACCGTTGTATGCGCCAGGACTGTATGCCAGTGATCGTGGTTCAGGTTCCTTCCCAGAATTTTTTCAGCAATGCGGATAATGCCTGACTGTATTCCGGGAATCATGCTTATGAGCAGGGAAAGTACAAATGCCGTGAAACATAGTACAAGGGCAATCACAGTGAGACGCTTTTTGTGGGTCAAAGAAATTTCCATAATGAATACTATCCTTTGAAAATGAATCTCTGTAGAAAATCTCTTGATTTTCTTTCTGAGCCGATATTTATTCTGGCCGGGCAACGCCCGCGAGCCTTACAAGAATACAGTTTTTAAGGTTGCTGTTGTAAAATTTTCTCTGCATGAGATTTTAGAAATGCTCCTTCGCGGCCACAAGCGATATCCGCAATGACGGTGCCGCTCCTGACATATTTGTTGACTTTTGCATAGCGGAATGCTGCAACGAGCCTGTCGAACCAAATCCAATCTTTCGCCATATTGTCAAAGATCCCTCTTCGTTCTTTTTTCGGGAAATACCAGTACGCGCCGGAGGATATAGTTCCCGAAGAATCCTACTATGACGGCGATAGTTTTTGATGTGCCCTGGGGTATCCCTGCAGAAATAAGTTCCTTTGTCAGCCACCAGTCAAGGCTGCCCATTATTGCAAGCGTTATGATATACGCACCTATTTCCCCTATTCCATTCCATCGTGACTTGTGGCGGAAAAGAATAGCAATGCACAAAAGGTAGTTGATCAATGCAGAGCCGATGAATGCAGTGATTATAGCCGTATTTAATCCGATTCCGCACTTCCGCATCAAGAAAAATGATATGAGGTTGCAGATTGCACTAAATGCCCCTATGAAAAAATACAGAATAAGCTGCATGGGCACTGGGGCGGTGCTTGCGCTGTAGTGCATGATGCAATAGAGTGCCCGGATGCCGTCTTTCCAGTTTATTTTTTTCCCTTCCTCTACGCTGCGCGGATTATAATGGATAGCACATTCGTATACACGGTAACCGCCTCGTGCAAGCAGTGCGGTTACTTCCGGCTCAAAGCCGAAACGGTTTTCCTTCAGTTGAGGAGCAATTTCCTGTATGGTTTCCCGGCGGAAGAGTTTGTAACAGGTTTCCATATCCGTTATGTCAAGGTTTGTGAACATGTTACTGAATATAGTCAGGGATTTGTTCATCCTTGTATGCCACCACTTTAGGACACGCCGTGTGTCGGGAAGCAGGTAACGGCTGCCGTATACAGCATCGGCAAGACCCGCTGCCAGAGGTTCCATCATCCTCAGGTAATCTGAGGGATTGTATTCCATGTCGGCATCCTGCACCCCCACAAAATCCCCTGTTGCATGCAGGAATCCGGTACGGAGGGCAGCTCCCTTTCCTTGATTTTTCGCATGTGCGAAATAATGTATGATACCGGGATATGCATTTTGCAAAGATTGCGCAATAGTACCGCTTGTATCCGTGGAACAGTCGTTTACGATGATGATTTCCAGAGCCAGTTCGGGGGATAGCAGCTGTAGACATCGTTCAACGGCTGTTGTTAAAGTTTTTTCTTCGTTATAACATGGTATGATGAGCGATAGTTTGAATGTGCGGGGTGTCCCTGCGGATGTTGTGCTGAGTGGGCTTTCGTCTGCCAAAACCTGTTCTCCATCAGGAAAGAGGGCATCAGTTTGTTTCTATGCTCTGTATTCCGGTAAATATCTAATTTTTTGCATTTTTATAAGTATATTTATTTCTTTATATTCTATAAGGCAGTATGCCTGTTGTCAAGATGATTGTATAAATTTGCAAGTATAAAAAAATTATGTTTTAAAATGCTCTTGCCAGAGCGGGATTGCTTTGTTGCCGCTGACTGCGGGGGATGTCCCGTGCGGAAGGCAACCGACTGCCTTGAAAAAATCTGCACGGTGTGGTAAGGTTTGGGGCAGAGGTCTTTTCCATGTTCCAGAAAATTAATGATGTTTTGGACGCCGTGGACAGCTTTGTCTGGGGCGTTCCGCTTATCGTCCTCATCCTGGCAACGGGCATTTTCCTGACGGTCCGTCTGCGCGGGGTGCAGTTCATGCAGCTTAAGTTTGCGCTTTCGTCCATTTTCCGCAAGTCCGATTCCGGCGAAGGCGGGGAACTTTCCAGTTTTAAGGCGCTGTGTACGGCGCTTTCTGCCACCATCGGCACGGGAAACATCGTGGGTGTTGCCACGGCTATCGCGCTCGGCGGACCGGGTGCGGTGTTCTGGATGTGGGCAGCGGCGCTGCTCGGTATGGCGACGAAGTACGCCGAGTGTCTGCTTGCGGTGCATTTCCGCGAGGTAAAGGCTGACGGTCACATCCTTGGCGGCCCCTTCTACACGATGGAAAAAGGTGTTGGTGAAAAAATCAAGTGGCTGGGGCGCCCGCTTGCAATTCTTTTTGCCGTGTTCGGAACGATGGTCGGTTTGTTCGGCATCGGTACGTTCAGCCAGGTGAATTCTATTTCCAGCGCGGTGCAGACCTTCTTTGACCCTGCTGCTGCCCATGCGGTGCAGCTTTTCGGCCGCAGCTACTCATGGTCTGTCGTGATTTCTTCTATTATACTGGCGCTGCTTGTGGCGCTCGTCATCATCGGCGGGCTGCGTCGCATTTCCTCTGTTGCGGGCATCATCGTTCCCGCAATGGCCGTCATCTACGTGGTGCTGGGCCTGTGGGCGCTGCTGTGCAACGTGTCCCGCGTAACGGACGCGCTGGAGCAGATTGTGCAGGGGGCATTCGGCTTTAAGGCGGTAGCGGGCGGCGCCGTGGGCGCAATGATTGTTGCCATGCAGAAAGGCATTGCGCGCGGCATCTTCTCCAACGAGGCTGGCCTTGGTTCCGCACCTATCGCAGCCTCTGCGGCAAAAGTTGACCATGCGGTGCAGCAGGGCATCATTTCCATGACCGGCACCTTCTTTGACACCATCGTCATCTGTTCCATCACGGCGCTGACCATTGTCATTTCCGGTGCATGGCGGCCAGAGCTGGGCTATTCCGGCTTCGGCATTACGAACGCTGCGTTCCAGATGCTGCTGCCGCGCGTGCCGGGGCAGGTGATTTCCTTCTTCCTGATGGTCTGCCTTGTGCTCTTTGCCTTTACGACCATACTCGGCTGGGATTACTATTCCGAGCGCTGCATTGAGTATCTTTCCGGCGGCAGCATGCTTCCGGTTAAAGTGTACCGCTGGCTTTACATTGTGGCGGTGTTCATCGGGCCGTACATGACGATTTCCGCAGTCTGGACGATTGCCGACATCGTGAACGGATTGATGGCAATACCGAACATCATCTCGCTGCTGGTGCTGAACGGGCTGATTGTAAAGCTGACCGACGATTTCTTCAAGGGAAAGCGTATTTACACCATCGGCTACGATTTTTCCGACAAACCGGTTGCTGCCGAGTAATAGACCTGTTCGGAAACTACGTTTCCAAACAGGTGGCGAGTTCAAAATTGCTGAAATAGCGCGATTTTGAACATCGCATTTCAAAGTAACCTGTTCTGAAACTGAAGTTTCCGAACAGGTTTAATTTAAAACTCTAGCGGATGCCTGTCAGCTGCCGACGGTGCGCCCGCCCCATTCGCGGGTGTGGGCAAATTCGTGGGCGACGGTGCCCGTGAAATCTGCCTCCGGCGCGCAGTTCCGCTCGATTTCCAGGGCGGTGCTGTGCAGGCGGCGCAGGCATTCTGATTTTTCCTTGTAGCCAAGCTTTGCTTTTTCGATGGAATCGCCCAGGATGCGGATTGATTCATCGTAGATTCTGAGCGGCACGGGGAAGGGCGCGCCGTCTTTGCCGCCGTGCGCAAAACTGAAGCGCGCGGGGTCACTGAAGCGCGCCGGCGTGCCGTGTATCACTTCGCTGACAAGCGTAAGCGACTGCAGCGTGCGCGGCCCCAGCCCCGGCGTAAGCAGCAGGCTTTCAAAATCCTGCGGCGCGCTTTCGTAGGCGGTGGCAAGCACGCCGCCCAGCCGCTTCAGGTCAACGTCTTCTGCGCGCACATCGTGGTGAGCCGGCATGATGCAGTTGCGTCCGCTTTCTTCCGGCGGCACAATCATTGCAGCTTCTTCAAAAAGTTCCGGCTGCATGCTGCTGCCAGCCAGCGGCTCTCCCAGCCGTGCAATGTCTTTGATTTCCCTGATAATTTTCTGCGGTTCTTCCTGCGAAAGCGTAAGTATGGATGAGCGCGTTGTGCCGGCGGATGCATCCGTCAGGTTCAGGATGCGGCCTTCGTTTTCCCCGGTAACGCCGCTGTGCGGTTCCTCCACAAATGAGTGCAGTCCCTGCGAGCACCAGTGGTAGCGGCGCGCGCTTTTTGCCTGCACGTTCATGCCCTGCTGCACAACAGCCCAGTCGCCTTCGTCTGAAAGAATGAAATTGTGCTGGTAGAGCTGAAAGCCGTCCTGCACGGCGGTGTTGTCCACTTTTGCGCAGAGTTTGCTTGCCCGCACCAGGGCATCGGCGTCCATGCCGGTCTTTTCGCCAAGGAAGCGCAGTTCGTCGGGGGTACGCCGGGAATGTATGCCGCGCCCGCCGCACACACACAGCCCCAGTTCATGGGCGCGCGGGTTAATGCCGCGTTTGAGCGCATACATGACGCTGGTGGTAATGCCGCTGGAATGCCAGTCCATGCCGAGCACGGCGCCCAGCGACTGGAACCAGAGCGGGTCGCTCAGGCGGCGGAGCACTTCTTTTTTTCCGTAGCTGAGCAGCAGCGCCTCGGTTATCTGCGTGCCGAGCACCATCATGCGGTCGGCAAGCCAGCGCGGCACCGTTCCGGTGTGCAGGGGAAGGTCTGCGTGCCCGGTGCGGCGTACCATGTTACTTTTTCACCTTGAGCCACGGCCAGAAGGACGGATCTTCCTGCCCGATGCGCCAGAACGCA
This sequence comes from uncultured Spirochaetaceae bacterium, assembly GCA_902803415.1. GTDB lineage: Bacteria > Spirochaetota > Spirochaetia > Treponematales > Treponemataceae > Treponema_D. Next base: position 5,275 of record CADCQA010000138.1, read on the forward strand.
ATGCGGTCGATGTCCTTTGTCTGGTACATGCGGCAGCGTTCCACAAGCGAATACGTGTCGTCAAAATAACCGGTTACCGTTACTTCCGTTTTGAACGTAAAGTTGGGCACGCCGTCTTCTCGCTGAATGACATGCATGTCGTTTTCGTTCATGATGCGGTTTACCCCGCTGAAGTACCAGGCCTTGCCGTACGAGGTATCCTGCCAGGTGCGTCCGTAGAAGGGCAGTCCCATCACCAGTTTTTTCTGAGGAATGACGGTTACGGAATAGTCCGCTATGCGGCGGCACCAGTCCATGCCTGCGACGGCTCCCGGTTCGCTGGTGCTCCAGTGCTGGTCGTATGCCATAATGATGATGCGGTCAACGAGCGGTTCCAGCGTCTTGTAGTTGTAAATGTCGTCCTTGATGTCCTTGACGCGGGCAGGGACGCAGACGGTGAGCCATTTTTCCTTGCCGATTTTTGCGCGGATGTCGGCAAGGAATGTCCTGAAATTCTTTGCATCGCGGGCGGGCACCAGCTCGTAGTCAATCTGAATGCCGTCGTACTGCCTGCTTGCCTTTGCAAGCGAGTCAATGATGTTCTGCCGCACGCCGTATTTTGGGTCGAGCACAAAATGCGTAAGTGAGCGGCTGCTGCATGCTGCCACCAGGTGCGTCCTGCCCTTGAATCCCTTTATCTTGGAAACGTTGGGAATCGGTTCAAGGTCGCCGTAGCTGTCCACTTCCACCCCAAAGTAGCATAAATCCGTGATGGGCATGGACGGATCATATTCGTATTCGCGGTCAACCATTACGTAGCCCCAGACTTCCTTGAATTCCACGGGATCGCCGGAGGGCAGGTCGTGGAAGTACGAGGGGCGGCTGACATCCTGTTCAATCTGCGCCGGCGGCGGTGCGGGCAGCGAGCCGTCCTCCGGCATCGGAACCGGTTCCGCGGTCTTGAGCTGGACGTCTTTTTTGCCCCCGGCGGCGGCGGATGAAGCCCCCGTGCACAGCAGTATGCCGGAGCAGAGTATACAGGCGAAGCCGCGGTGCAGCATGCGCACAAGTTTTTTTTCTTTCATCTTGCAGTTCATTTTTATATCCTGATTTTGTGAGGGAGCTGCAAATGTCAGATGGCCTTTGAAACTCCCCCTGGTATTCCCGGAAAACCGGGACCCCTGGAAAATCCGGGGCTGTTACGGCATGTGGATGATTTCCCGCGGTTTGCTGCCGTTCGCGGGTCCGACAATTCCCCGTTCTTCCATTTCTTCCACCAGGCGGGCCGCGCGGTTGTAGCCAATCTTGAGCCGCCGCTGGATGTAGGAAGCGCTTGCCTTTCCGGCCTGCACCACGATGTCCAGCGCCTTTTCGTACATCGGGTCTTCGCCGTCGGCACTCAGCACCAGCTCGCTTTCTTCGTCTTCATCGTCATCAACGAAAATTTCGTCGTCAATGTATTCCGGTTCACCCCACTGCTTTACGGCGTTCACCACGTCTTCCACTTCCTGGTCGCTCACGAAAGCGCCCTGTATGCGGACGGGGAATGGGTCGGTGGAACTTGCATAGAGCATGTCACCCTTGCCCAGCAGTTTGTCTGCTCCCATCTGATCAAGGATGATGCGGCTGTCTGTCTTGCTTGCTACCATGAACGCAATGCGGCTGGGTATGTTCGCCTTGATGAGTCCGGTGATGACGTCGATGGACGGACGCTGCGTTGCAAGCACCAGATGAATGCCGACGGCGCGGCTCATTGCGGCAAGGCGGGCGAGCACACTTTCCAGCTGTTTGCCGGTAGTTGCCATAAGGTCGGCGAATTCATCAATGATGACGATGAGGTAGGGCAGTTTTTCCGCCGCGATATGGCGCTCCACGATGCGCTTGTTGTAAGTGGAAATGTCGCGGACACCCATGCCGTCCAGGAGCGCATAGCGGCGTTCCATCTCGCACAGGCAGTATTGCAGCGCCTGCATTGCCCGCTTCGGTTCGGTGATGACCGGCGTGAGCAGGTGCGGGATGTCATTGTACAGCTTGAGCTCCACAATTTTCGGATCGATCAGAATCATCTTTACTTCGTTGGGGCTGCGCTTGAAGAGCATGCTGAGTATGATGCTGTTGACGCAGACGGATTTACCGGAACCGGTGGAACCGGCGATGAGCAGGTGCGGCGTCTTTACCAGATCCATAATCTGGGTTTCGCCTTCGATGTCCTTGCCCAGGATGACGGGCACGGCCATTTTTTCCGGCAGATCCTGCTCGATGCATTCGCGGAACGAGACGATGGCGCGCTTTTTGTTGGGAATCTCTATGCCCACTGCTTTTTTGCCCGGTATGGGGGCAACGATGCGCACGGAACTTGCCGCAAGGCGGAGCGCAATGTTGTCCTGCAGCGCCACGATTTTGCTGAGCTTAACGCCCGGCGCGGGCAGAATTTCGAACATGGTGACGACCGGACCCTTGCGGATGCCGGTTACTTCCGCCTGTATGCCGAATTCCCGGAGTGTTCCTTTCAGGCTTTCTGCTGCCTGGTTGGTTTCGTCATCGATGATCCAGTACTGGTCATCTTCGTATTTTGTGAGCAGCTCGGTGGAAATTTCGTAGGGGCCGTGAGCTACCCTGCGGCGCTGCCGCTGTTCCGGTACAGGTACCGGCGTACCGTCGGCTTGGACGGCGCGGGGCAGGGCTGCGCTTTCCTGAGCAGGGGCTTCGTCAGCAGTGTAGTCTGCTTCGGCAGCTTCTGCTTCCTGATATTCCGCTGCATCTTCGTAGGATGCGCTGTCTTCTTCGGCGTAGTCGCTTTCGTCTTCCAGTTCCAGCGTGTCGCCGGGGAAGGGGGCGTACGTGTTATCGTCATCGCTGGATGTGCTGTCTGCAAGCGCCGCGGGTTCGCTGTTTGCAGCGGCTTCAGTGATAGAGTCTTCTTCGCTGATGGCATCAGA
>CADCQA010000139.1 GCA_902803415.1 uncultured Spirochaetaceae bacterium
GGCCGCTCCAAGCTGGGCTTGACCAGTTTGGAGAGATAGCCTATACTTGTACCCCACATAAACCGGGGTGGTTTCCTTGTGAAGCCTGAGATTATACCCGCTGGGTCCCGCACGGGACTCAAATCCTGATCCGGATAATGCCGGCGGAGGAAGGTATGAAAAAAAATACTTTCATTTCTACAATTGTTTTTGTTTCCATCGTGATGCTATCACCAGTGCTTGCGGGCTGCAGTAAAAAAACTGCGGCGGATCCCGCGCGGGCAAAGGAAGTCGTTGTGTACACCTACGACAGCTTTGCCGGGGAATGGGGGCCGGGCCCGGAGCTGATAGAAAAATTCCAGGCAGCAAGCGGCTACACGCTCACCCTGGTAGACTGCGGCGACGCAGTGCAGGCGCTGAACCGGGCGGTGCTCGAAAAAGACAGCGTACAGGCAGATGTCATCATCGGCATTGACAACAATCTTGCGGATGAAGCACGCAAGGCCGGCATCCTTGCAAAGTACGAGCCAAAGGATGCAGACAAAATCATCAGCAGGGAACTGCGCGACGCACTCGGTACTGACGGTCTTCTGATCCCCTACGACTACAGCCACTTTGCCATTATCTACGACACGCAGAGCAGCACGCCCGCCCCGCATTCACTTGCAGACCTTACAAAGGATGTCTACCGCAAAAAAATCATCCTGATGGATCCGCGCACATCAACTCCGGGACTTGGCTTCCTTGCATGGACAGTGGCGCTGTTCGGCGACGGTTACCAGGACTACTGGAAGCAGCTCCGCCCGAACATCCTTTCCATGACGCCCGGCTGGTCTGCGGGCTGGGGCATGTTCATGAAGAACGAGGCGCCGCTGGTCATCAGCTACACGACCAGCCCCGCCTACAATGTTGAATACGACCACGACGACCGCTACCAGGCGCTCGTTTTTGACGAAGGGCACGTGCAGCAGGTTGAAGGTTACGCCCTGCTGAAAAACGCACCGAACGAAAAGGGCGCAAAGGCATTCATGGACTACCTTATCACCGAAGAGGCGCAGTCCATACTGCCGCTTACCCAGTGGATGTACCCGGTGAATGCGAATGTTTCGCTGCCGGACAGCTACCGGCAGGCGGCACCGGTTCCCGCAAAAACGCTGACGGCGGACAGCCGTAAAACGGCAGAAGCACTCGAAGCAGTGCCCGCCCTGCTGGCTGAATGAAATCCCGGCTTACGCCGCGCCATGCAGCACAATACGCTGCAGCGGGCGCAGCGGCATGCCTCTGTGCCGCCGTAGTGCTTGCATTCCTGCTGCCCTTTGCACAGGCACTGCTCCCCGCATGTTCAAGTCCGGCAGACGGCTTTTCTGCGGGCAGCATTGCGGCGCTGCTGAAGACAGTGCGCTACACCTTTGCACAGGCGCTTGCTTCAACAGCACTTGCGGCACTTGCCGGACTTCCCGCTGCATTTTTTGTGGCACGGCGGGATTTTCCGGGGCGCAGGCTGCTGGCATCATGTGCATCGGTTCCGCTCTGCATACCGCCGCTCATCATGGCGCTCGGCTACATTTCGACGTTCGGCATGGCAGGATACCTGAACCGGATGCTGCAGCATGTCTTTTCCCTGAACGAAGCGCCGCTCTCCTTTCTGTATTCGTTCCGGGGCATTGTCATAGTACAGGGTTTCTACAACTTTCCGATTATCATGATGACGGCGGCAGACAGCTGGACGCAGCTGGGCAGCGACCAGGCAGACAGCGCGCGCATTCTTGGTGCTTCGGAACGGCGGGTGTTTCTGACCGTCACCCTGCCCCAGCTGATTCCGGCGATTGTTTCCGCATGCATTCCGGTATTCCTCTACTGCTTTTTCTCCTTCATGATTGTGCTGCTTTTCGGCGCAACGGGAGGAACAACGATGGAAGTTGCCATCTACCATGCGGGCAGAAGCACGCTCAAATTCCGCGAGGCAGCGCAGCTTGCGCTTGTGGAAACAGTCTGTGCCTTCTGCGCGCTGGCAGCATACAGCGCACTGGAGAAAAAAGTCTCGCGGGCAAAGGCACTGTCGTTCTACGGGGCGCCGGCACGTAAAAAAATAGCGCCGGCAGAACGGCTCCCCGCGCTCTGCTGCTTCCTGCTGCTGGGCACCTTCTTCCTGCTTCCGCTCATCTCCATTGCACTGTCATCATGCAGCCCCGCCGTGTGGAAACGCCTGCTTTCCCTAAGGGGCTTTATTCCGGCACTCCGGCATACCGCCAGCACTGCGCTGATGACAGCCGGACTCTGCACGGCGGCAGGATTCAGCTACGCGGCCTTCCTCAGGCTGCACGACCCGTACGGCAGCAGTTCCCTGCTGAAAACAATACCGCTCATTCCCATGGCGGTTTCGTCGGTGGTCATGGGAATCGGCATGACGGCGCTGGTGCGCAGGGGCAGCCAGTTTTCGCTGGTACTTGCACAGACTGCGCTCACGTGGCCGTTTGCATTCCGGCAGATTTATCCCCATCTTGCAAAGGTACCGCAGGACACGCTGGATGCGGCGCGCACGCTTTCTGCGCACCGGCTGGACTGCATTTTTTCCATCCTGCTGCCCTGCGGCAAAAACGGCATACTGAGCGCCGCAGGATTCTGCTTTGCAATGAGCGCCGGCGATGCTGCCCTGCCGCTCGTGCTTGCCATTCCCCGCTTTGACACGCTTTCGCTCTTTGTCTACCGGCTTGCCGGGAGCTACCGCGTAAATGAAGCCTGTGCGGCAGGCCTGCTGCTGGGTATCCTGTGCATGGCGGTGTTCAGTATCTCGAACCGGATGAAAGAGCCGCTTCCGCAGGGAATGTAAAGGACCGGACCCAAAAGGAAAACAGAAACATGAACGAACAATTCCTGATTGCAGAACACATTCACAAGGACTGGGACAACGTAAAGGTTGATTTTTCTTTTGCTGCAGAAAAAGGGTCTTTCACCAGCATTGTGGGACCGAGCGGCAGCGGTAAATCCACCGTCCTGCGGACTATCGCGGGGCTTATCCCGCCCGCAGCACAGACGCGCATTATGCTGGACGGCGCAGACATCACGACGCTTACGCCCGGCAAACGGGGCTGCGGCCTGATGTTCCAGAACGGCTCGCTCTTTCTGCACATGACGGTGGCAGACAACGTAGGCTACGGTCTGCGCTGCCAGGGGCTTTCCCGGCGGGCGGCACGCAGGGAAGCAGAAGCATTTCTTGTTCGGTTCAAGCTGGAAGGCTTCGGGAATCGCTGGCCGGAAACACTCAGCGGCGGGGAAGCACAGCGGGTGGCACTGGCGCGCACACTCATCGTGCATCCCAAGCTGGTGCTCTTTGACGAGCCGTTCAGCGCACTTGATGCGCCGCTCAGGAAGACGCTCGCACAGGACATACTTGCCATGCAAAAGGAATTCGCATTCACGGCTGTTATGGTAACGCATGACATTGCGGAGGCAAAATACATGAGCAGCCGCATCATACTCATGCAGCAGGGGAAAAAAATCTGGGACGGAGCTGCCGCGGAATTCAACGAGCAGCTTATCCGGGAAGCAGAAGGCGCTTCTACAGCTCCACAGCCCTGCTCATAAAACAGGCAATTCCTTCCGTCAGGTATTTCTGCCGCAGCTGCTTTATGACGCTGCGGATTTTTTTTGCTTCCTCGGTGTCGCAGTAGATGATGTACATCATGTTCAGCTGCGGCCACACCGAATCGCCCAGGCGCGGATTGCTGAAGCCGGCGCCTGTTACATTGGAAAAGCCGGTAAAATGCTTACCGATTCCGTGCTTCTTGAATTCCTGCTCAAAGTCTTCCTGCAGTGCCTGAGAAAATATTATCTCAAGGCGGATGCGGGTCTTGTCATCAGCCGGCCTGCTTCCGGGCGCAGCAGCGTTTTTACTGGCTTCCATTCTTTTTCTCCTTCCGCAGCGCTTTTTTCTGGGCACGGCGCAGCCTGCGGCTGTTCACGCTGAAATACACAGACGGCATGATGAACAGCGTCATCAGGGAACCGAACGTCATGCCGCCGAAAACCGTCAGGCTTATCGGATGCATGGAACTTGAGCCTTCGCCCGGGAAAAAGGCCATCGGCGCAAGGGAAATGACGGTGGTGAGCGTACTCATCAGGATGGGGCGCAGGCGGTTGCGGGCCGCCTGTATGCAGGCTTCCTCCAGCTCCAGCCCGCGCTTGCGCAGCAGGTTCGTATAGTCAACAAGCACGATGCCGTTGTTGACGATGGTGCCGACGAGGACGAGCACACCCATGATGGTGATGATGTTCAGCTGCTCTCCGGTCAGCAGATAGATAAAGATAACGCCGATGAACGACAGGGGGATTGTCAGCAGAATGATGAATGGGTCAAGGAATGATTCAAACTGACTTGCCATAACAACAAAGACAAGCACGGAAGCCATCAGGATGATAATACCGAAATTCTGCACGGCCTCCAGGAAATCCTCGTAGTCACCGGTAAACGAGATGGTAACGGCATCATCCTTGGGAAGATTGTCGTTGAGCAGCTGCTGCACCTTTGTCTTTACCACGTCAAGCGAAAGGCCGGAGACAGGCTTTGCCGACACATGAATGATGCGTCCCTGGTTCTCACGGAGAATGGTAACGGGCGCAAGGTTCTCCTCGTAGCGGGCAAAGCTTGAAAGCGGCACGCGCACCCCGGAGGAATTGGTTACAGAAATATTTTCAAGGTCGGAAAGCTTGTTCTTGTCCTTTTCGCTCAGCTGCACCACAACGTCGATATCCTTGCCGCGCTCAGTGTAGCGGCTCGCCGTGCGCCCGTTGATGGCGGCGCTTATCTCTGCGCCCACATTGTAAATGTTCAGGCCAAGCTCGTACATACGCGCACGGTCAACGACAATCTCAACCTGCGGCAGGCCGTCTTCCTGGTCGCTCGAAACTTCCGTTACAACATCCTGCCCCTTGCTTTCAAGTATGTCCTCGATTTTTGCCGCAGTAGCACGCAGCAGCTCAAGGTCATCGCAGCGCACGTTGATGGTCATGCCGCCGGAAGAAATGCTGTTCATGTCGGAAGCAAAGCTGAGCTTGGCGCCGGGAATCCGCGTAAAGTATTTGCGGAGCTTTGCCTTCGCACTCTTCTCGTTGTCCCAGCCTTCCTTGCGCTCCGCAGAAGGATAGAGTGAGAACGTTACGTTTCCGGTGTTTGTCTCCTGCGTGGAAACACCATAGGAACTGCCGCCCACCGTCACGGAGCTGTACATCACGCCTTTCAGTTCCTCCGATGCCATCGCCTCAAAGCTGCGGATGGTTTCGTCAGTTGCGGCAAGCTTTGTTCCTTTGGGAAGTTCAAAATTCACCGTCACCGTGTTCGATGCGGCATCCGGCATAAAGATAAAGCCAATCCATTTTATAGAAACAAAAGATGCAAAGAGCAGCACCACAAGCAGGAAGATAAACAGCCCGCGGTGATGCAGGACAACAGCAACACCTTTTGCATAGACATCGTCCAGCACAGAGAAAAAACGGTTGAAGCCGCGGTCAATGCCGAAGAGAATGCCCTTTTTGGGCTGCACCAGTTTTTCGATGCGCAGGTATTTTGAAGTCAGCACAGGCACAAGCGCGATTGCAACAATCAGCGAACACAAAAGCGAAAATATAATCGTGTAGGCAAGGTCGCGGAAAATCTGCCCCATGATGCCCAGCTTCTTTTCGAACATGAGCATGGGAAGGAAAATGCACACCGACGTAAGCGTACTTGCCGTGATTGACATTATCATTTCCTGAGAGCCGAGCGTTGCGGCAACCCGCGGCTTTGCACCCTTCTGCGTGTACGAGAAAATATTTTCCAGCACGACGATGGAATTGTCCACGAGCATACCGATGCCCAGGAGCATACCGGCCATGGAAATCATGTTGATGGTAATGCCCTGGAAGTACATGAGGAAAAGCGTTATGCACACAGAGATGGGGATGGAAAGTCCGATGATGATGGTGCTCTTGAACGAACGCAGGAAGAAGAGCAGCACGGCGATGGCAAGCAGTGCTCCCTTGACGACGGAGCTGACGACTTCAAGAACCGTCTGCTCGATGACATCCGTTGTGTTGGAACTTTCAACAAGCTCCACGTCGGAAGGAAGTTCCGCCTTTATGGATTTGAGCGCAGAGCGCACCTTTTTTGCAGCACTCACCGAATTCTTGCCGCTCTGCTTCTGCAGGCTCAGCAGTACGCAGGGATTTCCGTCAAGGTAGGCAAGCGTGCTTTCCGTCTTGTAGCCCTCGTAGACATCTGCAACGTCGCGCAGCAGGACCGTCCGAAGGACGGGGGCGCCCATACCGGCAGACGCATCGGCCTTGTAGGATATAACAGTGTTTTCAAGGTCCCGGATACTTGTGTACTTGCCGTTCGTTTTAATTGTATAGTTTATGTCTCCGCTCGTGATTGTTCCGCCGGAAGACTGCACGTTCTGCGCACCAATCATCTGCGCCACGGTGCTGATTGAAAGCCCGTAGGCCTCCAGGCGGTCGCGGGGAATGTCAACATTGACGGACTTGTTGCGGCCGCCCGCAATGTTTGCAGAGGCAATACCGTCAAGCTGCTCAAGGCGGGGCTGCACGATATTCTCTGCATAATCGCGGAGTTCCTCCGGCGTACGGTTGCCGCGCAGGGCAAGCGTCATGATCGGCAGCATGGAAGGGTCGGCGCGGACAGTCATGGGCGTACCCGCATCTTCCGGCAGGTAGGAGCGCACCAAATCGATTTTGTCGCGGATTTCATTCGCGGCAGCATCAAGGTTCGTGCCGTTTTCAAGTTCCAGTATTATCTGGCTCAGCCCCGATGATGACTGAGACGTCATCTTCTTCAGCCCGCTCAAGCCGGAAAGCGTACTTTCCATGGTACGGGTAAGCGTCTGCTCCACTTCCTCAGGACCGGCGTTCTCGTACTGCGTCATGACCATGATGTACGGCAGCGACATATCAGGATACATATCCACAGGAAGGCTGAACGTACAATAAATGCCGAGCGCGATGAGCACCAGGAAGACAAGCAGCGTCGTTACCGGCTTCCGGACGGTAATCTCTGAAAGCGTCATTGCGGGACTCCTGCAGCAGAAACAACGTTTATGCGCGCCCCGTCATTCAGCAGGGACTGCCCTTTGGAAACAATCTCGTTACCGGGAACAAGCCCCTCCGTTACCTGCACGTCGCCGTCAACCTGCATGCCCAGCACGACCGGCTGCAGCAGCGCAACAGTCCCCGCACCGGCACGCGACACCGTAAACACATACGACTTACCGTCGCGGCTCAGAACAGCGGACGCCGGAATGATAACGGCATCCGGCACGCTTGCCGTTATCAGGCGGACCCGTGCATACATGCCAACCTTAACGCGCGCATCGGGAGGCGTAAGCCGGAGCTTTACCGCCATGGTGCGGGAAGAAGCATCAAGCACGGGGCTCAGCTCGGAGACACGTGCATGGAAGGTAACATCAGGATACGCATCAAAAGAGACTGCAGCATCAGCCCCCGGCCGTACACGGCTCACAAAGCGCTCTGCGACGCTCACAAGAATATCAAGGTCATCCGTGCTGCTTATCTTGGCAATGGCCACCGACTGCGACACCATTGCACCGGCCGCCGGAAGGAATGCCGTTATTCTGCCGGCAGCAGGTGCCTTCACCGGGCTTTCGCGGTAGTTCATGCCGGGGCGGCTCGCATCAACGTAGGCAATAATCTGACCCTTCGTTACGCTGTCGCCGACGCCTGCCAGCACACGGGTGATTTTTCCCGCCATGTCCGGCAGCACATCAACGGCGGCAGCGGCAGAGACATCGCCGCCCAGTTCAAGATAGGCATCAAGGCGGCCCGAACGCACTGTATACGCATTCACCGCATAGACGACTTCTTCTTCCTGCACCGGGGCGGCAGCAGCACCATCGCCGGACTTCTTGATAAGATTACAAGCGGCAAAACCTGCAGCAGAAAGCAGCAGGAGCAGCACAAACAAGCTTTTGTATTTCATTTTAATCCACCTTTAGTCAGATGCATATTGTTTTGTCAAATCGGCGTCCAGCGTGTTCTCCAGATCCAGCAGCGCCGAGATATAATTGTATTTCTGGTTCGCAAGGCCAAGCTGCGCCTGATAGAGCTGCGATTCCGTGTCGCGCAGTTCCAGCAGCTCCGTTGCACCGTTCTGGTAGGAAAGCAGCGTCATGTTGTAGGAGCGCTGCGCAAGGTTTATGTTGCGCCGCATCACTTCCATCTGCTCGCGCGCGGTCAGCAGAGAATCCACGTACTTGCGCACCTGCACTTTCTGGTTTTCCAGCACGGTCTCCATGGAAAGCTCCAGCTTTGCAATATTCGCCTTCAAATCTTTTGCCTGCTGCCGGTTTGAAGAAAACGGCAGAATGTTCGTCAGGTTCATGCCGAGCGTTACGGACAGCGAACCGCGGTCAGACCAGCTGTCGCTGTCGAACCAGTCGGTATCCGAATCAAATATATTGTTTATCATCGGCTGCCAGCCCCAGCTGAACGAAAGCGCAGGCGTCCAGCTGGAAAGGTTTACCGCGCGCAGATTGCTCTGCAGAGAGGCAATGTTGTTGTTCAGCGAGCGGACAGACAAACTGGTGCTTCCGTAGCGCGCAAGGAGGTCTTCCGCAGAAAGTTCCAGCCACGACGGAGAAATGTCCCCTTCAAGCACGATGTTTGTGCCCACCGGCACGCCAAGGATGAAGGCAAACATATCAAACTGCTGCTTCAGCAGGCGCTGCGCATCTGCAACGGACGGCTTCTGGTTTTCGTATGCCACCGATGCCTGCAGGTAGCGCAGTTCCGGAATGGCACCGTTTTCAAAATTAATCCGCGCCTGCTCACTGCGGCGGCGGGCATTCTCCAGCGTGTCCTGCTGCAGGCGCACGTTCTCCTGCTGCAAAAGCAAACCGTAGAAGAGTTTCTTTACATTAGTAACAGTTTCGCGGCGCGTCTGGCCCCAGCTTATCTGCCCGCCCTCGTAGCCCCGCTTGGCAGCCTTTATCTGCTCGATGTAGGCAAGGCTCAGGTTCAGCGACACGTTCAGGTTGCCGATGGCGCTCCAATGCATGCTCTCGGTTTCCTTGATTTCCTCTGCTTCCATCAGCGGAATCGTGGCAGGCGTGCTCCCCGGACTCAGCGCGGCAAGGGAAGCTGCCATGGCATTCTGCATCTGAATCATGGCGTTCTGCATCGCAACGCTTGCCTTTGCACTTTCGTTGGCGGTTTTCACCGTGGCACTTACATCGTTCGCACGGTTAAGCGTGCCGCCGACCTGCACGGTGGGCAGAAACACATTCCATGAATTCGCCGCCGCGCGCCGCTTTATCTCAAGATCTATGTCCGCACTCTTTATGGTGCGGCTGTTCGCCATCGCGTAATCAACGGCTTTTTCAACCGTAAAGGTCATAGTCCGCCCTTCCCCGCCGGCGGCACGGGATGCAGCGGATTTGTCCAGCGCAACCGCCCCGGAACCTGCGGCATGCAGCGGCAGGACGGCAGAACATGCCAGCAGCAGGACAGCCGCAGCTGTTCCCGGTACGCAGTGTTTCATGCCACCACCTCCTGGTATGCGGCGCCCGTCCCCTGTTCTGCAAGGGCATAGACGTAGCGCGCCGACTGCTGTATGACAGCCTCCGGAAAATCGTTGCAGCGGCAATGGATGTAGCTTACCCAGGGCAGCAGGAAAAACCAGCAGAGCGACAGTTTGCGGACGCTCTCTGATTCGCCGAAGCCCGGAATGCCGGGAAGCAGCTGGGCGCTGTCCATTAGCCCGTAGAATTCTGCACCAAAGGCTTCCTTTCCCTGCGCATCCTGCCCGGAGGATTCCGGCATCCCCATTTCGGAGAAGAGCGCTTTCATCACATTGCAGAACTGCGGGCGCTGCAGAAAATACAGCAGCTCCGTGCGGAACATCGCATAGCGCTTTTCCGCAGTGTCCTGCAGACCTTCCATATTATGGAGAATCAGATTGTAGAGGTTCCGCAGTTCACCCCGGATTACCGAGCAGACCAAATCAAGCTTGTTCTCGTACCGGAAATAGAGGCTGCTTTTTGCCATTCCCAGTTCGGCGGCAATCTTTTCCACCGTGAGCCGCTGGAAGCCGGAAACAGAAAGCACCGTGGCGAGCGCAATGAAGTCACGCCCGGCGGGGGCAAGAAAATCCATGCCCTGGCTGCACTTCCGGTCAAGCTCATCCAGACGGGCGGAAGAACACCCGGCACCGGGCGTACCGATTCCCTGCGACAAAAAGCGTGCAAGGCTGCAGGAAAAATTATTAACGTCCGGCAGCGTCTTCCCCGAATCATCCATGCGGAATTTTCCCATGATGAACACAAGCAGCGTTATTGCAAAAAAGATGCTCAGGAAATAGCGCCGCCGGTCCTTTACGGAACCGTCATCCGCATAAATCTGGTCAAAATCCCTGATGCCTCGCTTGCGGAGCTCCTTCATAAAGCTGTTTTCCGTGAAATTCTGTTTTGTGCACAGGAGGAAAAAAATGTACGGGCGGTGCCCGGCAAGAAAATCAACAATGTGCGGAACCGCTGCCTGCCTGTCGCTGTACCGGGCAAGCTCCCCGGTCACGGCTGCAGCGATATCGTCGTAAAGGCGGTCGCTCATGGCTGCAGTCAGTTCATCCTTGCTGGCAAAGTGCTTGAAGATAGCAGCCTTGCTGATGCCCACCTTCTGCGCAATCTGAGAGAGACTTACATTTTCGAATACCGGCTTCTCGTAGAACGAAAACGCCGCGTTCATAATCCTGTCCCTGGTCGATTCTGCCATATAAAGCTCCCGGAGCATGGTTGTTACCGAACAATCGGTAACATAAGGATAGCGCTTTGCCGTCCACTTGTCAACGGGGCGGAAAATCCGCTATACTTGCCCTATGTTTTCTCAATACCTTGTCGTTTTCTTCATTTCAATGGTGCCGCTCATCGAACTGCGCGGCGCAATTCCGGTTTCACAGGCATTCGGGCTGCCCGTCATCCCGTCCTATGCCATCTGCATCATCGGCAACATGCTGCCGGTTCCCGTCATCTACCTTTTTGCCCGCCGCTTCCTTGAATGGGGGCAGGACAAGCCGTACATCAAGGGGATCTGCTCGTTCTTTATCGTGAAAGGGAACAAAGCCGGAGAGAAACTCCAGGCAAAGGCGGGAAAAGGCCTGTTCATCGCACTGCTGCTTTTCGTGGGCATCCCTCTGCCCGGAACCGGCGCATGGACGGGAACGCTTGCAGCAAGCCTGCTGAACATGAAGTTCTCCGACACCGTGCTTTCTGTCATGGCAGGAGTCCTGCTAGCCGGCATCATCATGATGCTGGCCAGCATGGGCGTGCTCGGCGGGGCCGGATTCCTGTTCGCAAAATAACAAGCGCAGATGGCAAGTCCGCACGAACTTGCCGCGTTACTTGCTCTTTGCCACCCAGACGCCCTGCCAGTCATCCGGCAGCGGCAAGGCACGGAGCTCCTGGCAGCGTTCCAGATACTTTGCGGCAGGTGCATCTTTGTCCGCAATGGATGCAAATACATCCTGCGCCTCCGCAAATTTTCCTTCATAGAACAGCTGAAGCCCGCGCGAAAACACATCCAGCAGGGGCTTTTTCTCCGCATACACAGCCTCTGTCATCGGCTCAAAGACGGTAACCGCCTGCTTCTTGCCCACAACCTCTGCCCGCGCAAGTTCGCGGAAACAAAGCTTTGCACCGTGAGCAAGCGCAGCCTGACGGGTGGCATCCGAACACATCGTATAGGTGCCGAACTGCTTGTTCAGCCCCTCAAGGCGGGCAGCAAGGTTTACGCTGTCACCCAGCATGGTATAATTAAAGTGCCTGCTGGAACCCATGTTACCGACAACGGCAACACCGGTATTCAGGCCAATCCGCTGGTACATCGGCCGCTTTGAGCGCTTCTGCAGCTCATCGCGCAGCTCGTCAAGCTTCTGCTGGCAGCGGATTGCAGCCTCCAGACCGCGGCGGGCGTGGTCAGGTTCCATGATGGGGGCATTCCAGAACGCAATGAGCGCATCGCCCTCATATTTGTCGAGCGTTCCCCCGGAAGAAAGGATGATATCGGTCATCTCGCCAAGATAATCGTTGAGCAGGGACGTCAGCTCGGTCGGGTCAAGCCCTTCCGAAATAGTGGTAAAGCCCTGTACGTCGGAAAAATAGATGGTAATTTCACGGCGCTCGCCGCCAAGCTTCAGCATGCCGGGGTCGGCAATAAGCTCGTCAATAACCGTGGAACTGAGGTACTGGCTGAATGCATGCTTGATGAATTTCTTCTGCCGGCCCTCAGAATAGTAGGCAAGGGCAACCGCGGCCACAAAAGCAGCGGAGAAGGAAAACAGGGAAGCAACGAAGGGCATCCAGATGCCGACACAAAAAAGCAGGTAAGCGGCAGCAGTAATGAAGGAAATACCAAGGAGGAATCCCACACCGTCAAAAATGATTCCCAAGAAGTGCCGCTTCTGCTTGCCGGCAAAGGCCACCACCGCCATGCCGCAGCATGCAAGCAGCGCAAAGAGCAGCAGCGAAAGCGGAAGGGATACCGGGCGGATTTCAGTACCGTTGCGTACCGTATCCAGCAGGGAAATATGCGTGCCCACACCGGGATAGGTCTGCGATACCGGCGTACTGCAGATATCGTACAGCCCCGGTGCATACACACCGAAGAAGACTGCGATGTCTTCAAAATTTTCAGGTTCTATCAAGTCCTCCGGAAACGGTTCGATTCCGTCCCGGTATGCATACCAGCTCTGCAGAATCTGCTTTGCATTGTACGGAATGTAGTCATCCATGGACTTTGTGTAGCGGAGGCGTACCGTATCCCCGGCACGGATATGGGCTTCAACTTCAGGGGCGGAATCCTCATCAAAGGCAAGGGCAGAAATTCCAAGCGAGGGATACAGCTGCCCTTCGTAGATGTGCCCCCAGCTTGCACGGCGCACAAAACCGTCGCTGTCGCTTGTACTCAGCACATTTGCAAGCAGCCCCGCAGAACTTTTGATTGGTTCTACAGGAAGAATGATGGCACCGCCGTTCAGAAAATGCGTGGCGAGCGCTGTCCTGCCGAATTCCCGGTTTGCGGCAGCAAAGTTTTCGTCATCAGCCGCACCGTAGGCAGAAGGCTCCGTATACAGCATATCGAAGGCAACGCAGGTGGCACCAGCCGCATTGAAATAGCGCACGATGTCGCCGTAAGCGGAGCGCGGCCACGGCCAGCTCCACCCCAGCTCCTCTTTTGCCCAGTCAAGGCTCTGCTGGTCAATGACAACAATCGCAATAGAATCGTCCGCCTGAAACAGCCCGGCAGTCTTCTTTATACGGTCATCATAGGATTTGTTCTCAAGGAACGAGAACACCCCACCCACGTAGAGTGCCGCAGCGCACACAAATGCACCTGCGGCGACGAACAGACGGTCCCGAACACTCTTTTTCATGACACTGCCCTACAGGGTCTTCATCACCGAGTCATAGCGCTTCTGGCGGACAGCAGACGGTTCCGGCACGCTGTATGCCTGCACGCTAGTCTGCACGGCCTCAATGCGGACCTTGGGTGACGGATGCGTCTTCCCGAAGCCGGTGCTGTCTTCCTTGGTGTTCGCCTTGAGCAGCTGGAGCATATCCAGCATGGCCTTGGGGTTGTAGCCGGTGTCAGACAGCAGGCGAAGCGCCTCCTTGTCAGCATTGAATTCGTTCTGCTGTGAATAGCCGGACGAAAAATTATCGGTTATGGAATCAACGCACTTGGAGAATGCCTCAGATGTTTCCTTGCCCTTCACGGCAGAATTCGCGGCATTCGAAAGCACTTCCAGATTGCGGCTCGTCTTAATGGCACCCAGCGGATGCTTAAGCTGAATGTGCGCAATCTCGTGGGCAAGGACGGCAGCAAGGGAATCTTCCGAATTGCTGCACTTAACCAGCCCCTTTGTTATCAGGATGTGACCGCCCGGCGTAGAAAAGGCATTCAGCTCGTTGGAATCAAGGACTGCAACGTGATAGCCGTTGTAGAGCACCGGATCCTTTGAGTTGATGACAAGCGCCGTGCAGATTTCATTCAGGTAGGTATCAAGCGCATTGTTCTTGTAGCGCTTGTACATACCGAAGACCTTGCCCGCAACGGCACGCCCCAGATAGTAGGCTTCGTCCGGGGGAATATCTTCATTCGCCTTTCCGAGCGCCTCGCCGGTTTCCTTGACGGCAGCCGTCACGTCGGACATCTTGACAGAATCCTTCTTGGACTTGTCAGGGTGCTTTATGGACTCCACAATGTCCGAAAGCTTGTATTTGCCGTTGGTATCGGGTTTTGCCTTTGCTCCGGCACAGAAAAGCGGCAGGGTGCAGCAGAAAACTGCCGCTGCCGCATAGCGTACCATCCGCTTCATCATTTGGCTCCCTTCAGATTTCCGTTCTCGATGAATTTCTTCTGCTCAGCGGCAGAAACCGAGATTTTCTCCATGGCATCAACCTGCGCATAGTCGGTCTTGGTTTCGCCCTTGTATTCATCTTCGAGGGAAGAGCTGAAGCCCTTTCCGGCCAGGGCGATTTCCTTGGCGTTTGCAGAAACCTTGCCGTTTGACGCAACAATCTTTTTCTTTGTCAGGGAGGAAGTGGGAATCCAGCCCTTCTTTGATTTATTGGACGCAAGCTGCACTTCCGCCCATTTACCGCTTGTAGAGAGAACCGTTACCTCATCGCCGTAGGACACGGTGGCAACGGTCGTGGCAAACCAGTCAGAGCCGCTTTTAAGCTCCACTTTCTTTGCAGAGACCCACTGCTGGGATGATGCTGCGAACACAGACGCAGTAAGAACCAAAGCGCACATACCGATTGCAAAAACTTTCTTCATCATTTTTTACTCCTTAAAAAAATACAAAGTAAGTAAGCCTGCCGCAGGAACATGCCCCCCGGCACCCCTCTTGCTTCATTCTAAATAGTTTCAAAGGATTTTACAACCCACTTTATAAGTAAAACTGCAAAAGCAGACAGAGGTTACAGGATTTTGTGCAACAGGGGGCGATTTTAAAGACGGAATTCAGACAAGAACGGCAAGGCAGTCGATTTCGCGCCCGGCACGGACGGAATCCTCCAGCGCAGCCTCGATGCGCACGGACACGGCAGAACCGGGCTCAACAGGGGCGGAAGTCCTGCATTCCACATGGAGGAAATTATCCGTAACGGCATGAACGGTGTGCAGCTCTCCCCCGACCCGCTGGGAACGGCTCCGTTCCGCCACCGCCGGGAGCGTTTTCCCGACAAACGATGCTATGTAGTGCAGCTTTCCCTGCACGGCAGTTTCCGTCAGCCAGCGCACGCGCTCTCCCTTGACCCGCTCCGGAATCTGGGGCTTCATGCTGTACGCCGGGGTTGCCGGGCGCGGCGAATACGGAAAGGCATGAATCCAGGCAAAAGCGGCGGCACGACACAGTTCCCGGGTTGCCGCAAAGTCAGATTCGCTTTCGCCGGGGAAACCGGCAATGATGTCGCAGGAAATGAAGGGGCTTGACTTTGCCCGGCGCAGCAGTTCCACGGCGTGCAGTACATCTGCAGCACAATAGGGCCGCCGCATCAGGGCCAAAATGCGGTCACTGCCGGACTGCACGCTCAGGTGAAACGAGGGCTGCACACGCGGTGAAGCAAGGCGGCTGCACAGCTCCTCCGTGATATGCTGCGGATAAAAGCTTGAAACACGGAAGCGTATGCTGTCAGTCTCTGCAAGCAGCACATCCAGCAGCTGCGAAAAAGAAGCCCTGCCGCCGTCTTCCGACAGCCCGCTGTACTGGCTCAGGTTTACGCCGGTAAAGACAAGTTCCTGCACACCACGGCGCTCCAGTTCCTGTACGCGGCGGAGAACCTCTGCCACAGGAAGGGAAACCGACTTGCCGCGCGCAAGGTGAATGCGGCAGAAAGAACAGGCATTGTTACAGCCGTCCTGTATCTTGACGGACGCCCTGCTGTGGCGCTCGAACGAGGGCGTGTACAGGGTAAATGCCTGTAAAGCAGCGGCATCTGTCCGGGCGGGGGCAGTCTGAGCGGATGCTTCCACAGCCGGCGGAAGCGACGCATCGGCGGTTCGGACGTCCGTGGCGGGGGCAAAACTGCTGGCATTCTTGCCGCCAACAGCTTTTCCGCCGGCAGTTCTGCCGCTGGTACTGAGGACTGCGGGGCGCACCGGAGCCGCTGCATCGCGGGGAACAAAATGCACCTGCCGCAAAAATGCTGCAAGGGCATCCCGGGAAAAGCAGCCCTTCCCCACGCAGAGGCTGCCGCCGCTCATCTCTCGTGCAAGGGAAGCAAGCAGGAACTTGCGGGTTCCCGGCAGAACGCAGATACGCTCCGTATCAATAGAAGAGATTTCCGCCGCATCAAGCTCGGCATAGCAGCCGGTTACCAGAATAACGGCCTGCGGAAGCTTTTCCAGCATGAGCCGGATAATGCGGCGGGCTTTCTGCTCAGCCTTGCCGGTCACGGTGCACGTGTTGATAACCCCCAGCACCGCATCAGCCTGCACGGCAGAGGAAGAGGAGAGATTTTCCATGCTGATGGTGAAGCCGGCGTCTGCAAAGCAGCGGGCTGCCCCCTCGGTTTCATCCTGATTCAGGCGGCAGCCCAGCGTTTCAAAGTGTACGGTATTTGCCATGCACTGCCCGGCGGCTAAAGCTTTTCCTGGCAGCGTTCCTTGCCATTCTTTGCGTCGTACTGGGACGCATTCAGGGAAAGTGCCTTTTCGTAGGCAGTGAGGGCGCTCTTGTAATCGCCGGTCTTTTCGCGCGCGTAGCCAAGCCGCGTCCACCAGTAATCCTTGGTAGGAGCGCTGCGTACGGCAGCAGAAAACGCAATGTCCGCGTGCTGAAAGCGGGACTGGCGCACATAGATTTCGCCCATATAGTAATAAACCAGCCCGATATCCTTGCTCGTCTCGCTTGCATTCGCAATAAAGCGCTGGAACATGCTGAGCGCCTCGTTGTTCTTGCCAAGAAAATACTTTGCCTCGCCAAGCGCTTCCATAAGACGCGTATCGTAAGAATTCAGCTTGCGAGCCTCTGTAGCACGCTGCTCTGCCTCAAGGTAGCGGTCAGTCGCAATCAGTGACCAGCAGAGCACGCTGTAGGAATCCATATTGTTCGGGTTGGCCGCAATTTCCTTCTCGCAGATGGTAATTGCATCCGAATATTTTTTCTCGCGGTACAGCTTGAGCGCGTCCTGCTGCACGGCCTGCTGTGCCGGAAGCCCCGCAGCACAGAGCACGGCAAGCACCATGCCGCCCAGTATCCGATACCATGCGTGTTTCATTGCTGCTCCTCCCCGGCAGGACGAATCATCGTGCACCGGCCGGAAAAATCAGCTTTCGGCTCCAGCACAACCTCCTGCGCAGTGATGTCTCCGTGGACAGAACCGCTTGCCGTCACATAAATAAGAC
>CADCQA010000140.1 GCA_902803415.1 uncultured Spirochaetaceae bacterium
ATCTTTATGTTCAGTCTTCATTTTTTAGTCCCTGTTAAAATATCTTCAAAAGCTCAGTCAGTTTTTCTACTTCATAATCCGGGGGATTTGCTGCTGCCAGCGCTGTCTGAAGTTTTCCAAACCCCTGCTTTATCCATACGGCTTTCATGCCAAGCGATTGCGCCGGTGCCGTGTCGTTATCAATCCTGTCGCCAATCATAACGGCATCCTGCGGCTGGCAGTTTGCGGCCTTTAGTGCATGTTCAAAAATGCGGATATCCGGTTTCATCACTTTGACATCCCACGATGAAATTACATATTTAAAATACTGAAGAAGGCCAAAGCTTTGAAGCCGCTCCCTTAAACCCTCTGCCTGATTTGCAATTACGCCAAGTTCGTATTTTTCTGAAAGTACTTTTAGAACCTGCGGCGCATCTTCATACATCGTTTCAAGTTCATGATGATACGGCATCATGTGGGAAAACTTAAAGCGCTCAATTACTGTGCGGAATTGCGGAAGTCCTTCAATCGTTGCCTTTTCAATTTCGTGATACATATCTTCTGCGGATATACCAAGCTTTTTTGCTTCTTCGGTTGCAGCCTGATCCTTGCAGCGCCTTAACCAGACAGCATCTTCATTTACAAGCGTATACCCCACGTCAAAAAATAACGTTTTCATTTTTCCAGCTTCTCAAATCCCATCTTTAATAAATCCACATCACCAGGGCAAAATTCAAAATTTTCTAATTCCTCTTTACTAATCCACTTTATCTCTGATATTTCTTCTTTATTAAAAACTGGTTCGTCCAGCAATTCTCCATAATAAGCAACTGTAATATACATCAGATTATTCAGATACATTGCGCGGGAGTGTAAATGTTCCAGATGTTTGATTCCTGCGTTAATTTCTTCCTGCACTTCTCGAATAACGCAGTCCTCAAAATCTTCGCCGAATTCAAGGTTGCCACCAATTACTTCCCATAAACCGGGAAAGTATTTTTTATGCATGCTTCGTTTTGAAATCAGAATCTTTTTGTTATCCCGGTTGAGGGGTAAGAAAGCGCATCCGACCATCTGGATTTTATCTACCATTTTTCACTCCTGCATACATCGCATGCCCGCACATTTCGATAATTGATTTGTCATCTGCAGTGGAGTCAATCAGCTCAAGGATTTTTGAGAAGTCATTCTTGTTTTTGAATTTGAAAATCACGTCTTCTTTTTCGTAGCCAAAGCCGCGGATGGAACGGAGCAGTTGTTTTTCAAAGCCGTTTGCAGCAAAGAGATTTTCAATTTCCTCGGAGGCAGGGTAGTAGCCTTCCTGAAAGCCCTTGTCCGAAAGGTTCTTGAACGTGCCGGATGCAAAACTTTCTTGCAGCGTGTTGATGTTAACCTGGTCGGGACTCCAGCAGAATCGTTGCACAAGCGCAATGCAGCCGGATAAATGCGGGATAAAGCTTGCAAACACTTTTCCGCCGCTTTTAAGGACGCGGTAAACCTCGCTGATGCATTTTTGGCGTTCGGCTTTTTCGGTAAGGTGATACAGCGGGCCAAAGAGCAGCACCACATCAAAGGCATTATCCTTGTAACGGCTCAAGTCGGTGGCATTTACCTGGTCGCAGAAAATCAAGTTCTGCACCTTAGTATCTTCCTTCTGCTTTTTTGCCTGCAAAAGCAATGTTTCCGAAAGGTCTGCAAGCGTTACCGCATAACCCTTTTTTGCAAGCGGGAAAGAATATGCTCCGGCGCCGCCGCCAAGGTCAAGGATTGCAACCTCGGTGCCAGCCGAAACAGGCGGAAGGTTTTTCTCCAGTATGCTCATCGTCATCAGAAACTCAAGCTTTCCGCTGTTGTCGTTGTTGAGCCTGTTCTTTTCATCAAAATGCTTGTAATAGTTTTTTATCTTTTCAAAGTCAGTCATATTCTCCTCGCAGCCAGTATACCAAAATGCAGCATTTCATACAGCCCCTTCCTTGAGCCCCTTGAAAACGATGTGCCCGAACTGTCTTGCGAAGTTTCCGCTGAGTTTGCAAAAATTTTGTGCTTTACTGTAACCTTCCGTGGGGAGCGGCGTTTGTATAGATGAAAAGCGACGGCACTTAAAACTCCTTAGACCGGCTGCACGACAGATTGTCCTGCAGCCGTTTCTTTTTTCTGCGCAGTGCACGCGCAGTGCTTTTACTGTACTTGAGTTTCCTCATTCTTCCTGCTGCAGTGCCTGAGGCAGCAGATTCCTGCAATCACTGCGGCGTAGACAACGGACAGTATCACATAGAACCAGATATCCACAGCCAGAAAGCAGTACAGGAAATTGAAACAGAAATGAATTACTATGCCGTAGACAAGGTTGTCATGCTTTTCCATGAAATAATTCATGACAAAGCAGAGCCCTGTCATAACAACGACATTTGACAGCACATAGGGAATCATCTCAAGTCCCATAAAATCAGAATCCACGAACCAGAGCACTGCATGCCAGAATGCCCAGATCAGTCCCTGCAGCACGGATGCCTTGAAGAAAGTATACGTGCTGTTCAGGTAGGGGCGCACGTAGCCGCGCCAGCCGGACTCTTCGCCCGTGGGCCCGGTCGTTATGGAAAACAGAAATGATGCCCAGAACGGATATGCTCCGGCTTCCCAGTATGCCGTGAAGGGCTTTCCCTGCAGCAGCGACAGTGCCAGCACGCTGACGAGCGTTGCCCCAATGGTAAGCAGCGCGCCTGCTGCAAGTGAGAATACGCTGATGCTGCCGCCGAATGCCTTCCGGTAGAACTGTCCGACTGTGGTGCCGGGGCAGAATCGCCTGAAACCGGCAAGCAGCACAATCGTCGGTGACCATGCGCACACGTTCGACAGTATCCGCATCACGACGGGGGGACAGTGGAAAACCATGCTGGCTGTTCCGCAGATGCCAAGCACCATGAACCAGAATACCAGATACGCGGTGATTACATAACGTTTCATATTAAGCCTCCATAATACGTACCGCACAAACAGCGCTCAGCTGTCCGGCTTTGCAAGGTTCTTGAGCCAGCGTTCCTTTTTCAGCCAGAAATGTGCAATTATAATCTTGGGAATTTCAACGGCCTTGATGATGGTGTACATCATCACCGGGCCGATTACCGTGCATTTTGCCATAAAGACAATTCCCGGCAGCACGATGAATACATTCCCGATGCCGTCAACCAGCATGCCCAGCATGGTGTCGCCGCCAGCCCGGCTTACCGAGAACTGCCCGTTGATGTACACCCACAGCGGCATGTACACTGCCATCACAAAGACCATCCGTGAACAGATGTCGCGGGCGTTTACGCTCAGGTTCCTGAACACGAACGGAACGAGCAGGGTACATGCCAGTCCGATGACGGTGAAGAACAGGCCGAATATGATTGCACCGTTCAGTATCCACTCCTTTTCCTGCCGCGCAAGTTCCAGTTCGCCCCTGCCCAGTTCCTTGCCGATTATCACGGCTGTGGCGGTGCAGATACCGGAGAATGCGATGAAGAAGAGGTTTGCGATTGCAAAGCTTGCGGACATGCCGGAAACAACATCCGCTCCGCCCCTGCCGTTGTACAGCGCCGTCGTGACGGTTTCGGCAATGGCCCACACCATTTCGGAGCACATGATCATCCACGCCTTCTTGAAGATGTCCCTGAAGAGCTTCATGTTAACGCGGAACAAATCCATGAACCGTATGACAAAGGGCGGCTGCTTCTTTATCATGTAGGCAATAAAGAGCAGCATTTCGGAAACGCGCGCAATCACCGTGGCAATTGCGGCGCCCTGCACTTCCAGCCGGGGAAAACCAAGATGCCCGTAAATCAGCAGCCAGTTGAAAAGCGTGTTTATGAGCGTTGCAATCACTGAAATGACCAGCGGCACCCGCACCTGTCCGATGTCCCTCAGCGAAGAGGAAATCATTGCCGATACGAGCCACGGCAGCCCCATGAAGCCCACAATCCGCATGTATTTTACGCCTTCGTCAAGAATCAGATCTGCCTGGGAATTCCCCGCTACCATAAGGCTGAGAATCCTGCGAGGAACTAGGAAGCATGCCGCCGAATAGATTGCCAGCACAAAAACGCTTGACCAGAGTTTAAAGCAGAATGCCTGCCGCATGCCGTTCTTGTCCTGCGCTCCGGAATACTGCGTCATGAAGATTCCGCCTGCAAGACAGATGGTGTTCGAGAATACCATGAACATGAAGATAATCTGCCCGGTGATGTTTACGCCGGACATTTTTATATCCCCAAGCCCAGAGACCATGAAGTTGTCAATCAGCGACACCATGCTCTGTATGAGCTGCTGCAGCATGATTGGTACGGCGATTGCCAGTGCGCCCGCATAGAATTTTGCGGAGCCGAACATGAGTTTCTTTTTCATTTCAATTGCCCCGGCAGAACTTTTTTCTCCTTTGCAGGGAATGTCGCCTCGTATGCCTGGAAGTCCTCCGGGTTCTGGTCTGCAGCAAAGTAACCCTGCGGCGGAGCGTATTCCCCGCGTATGCCGTTCAGGTAGCCGGGAACAAGTTCCCTGCACAGAAAGAACGATGCGTCGGCGCCTTCCGGCAAGTCATGGTAGCGGATGCCAAAATCGCCGGCATAGGAAAAGCCGCTTTTGCCGTAGAACAGGATGTTTCCCTCAAAGCAGAGTGCTCCGCAGCCAAGGGCCGCAGCCTGTTCCAGTGAATAGTCCAGCAGCTTTTTGCCAAAGCCCTGCCGTTTGTATGCAGGGGCAATGCAGATTGGTCCCATGGTCATGATGGGAATCTGCCTGCCGTCATCCGCAGCGATGCGGGCGCGCATGAACATGTTCTGCCCGATGAGCATGCCGTCCTTTTCCATCACAATATCAAGCTCCTTTACAAAGGCCGGATCGCTGCGCAGCTGCCGCAGCACATAATGCTCCGTGCAGCCCGGCCGGTATACATTCCAGAATGATTCGCGCACAAGGTTTTCCACCGCGCGCCAGTCTTTTTCTTCTTCTCTTCTGAACGAGATAGCCATGTTTTTCCTCCTCATGCGTCATGCAACCTGCATGACAATCAGCCCGCACAGCAGGCAGGGCAGCAGCCCCAGCACCATGCCGATGGCGGAGCGTACGGCGTGGTATTTTTTCTGGTGGTAGGCGCGGTCCATCTGTTCCGTGCCCGGCAGCCGGATGCGCTTTATGTTGGCAAACAGCACCCAGTCCAGCACAAAGCAGTCGTACCAGTCAATCACAAGCCACAGGCCGTAGCTTGCAAGGAATGCCGACAGAAAAGTCTCTGCGCCTGCCATCAGTACCAGCAGCGTAAGCAGAACCACGCACAGCAGCAGCGCCGCACCCTTTTTCAGCAGCACCGGCGCGCTGAGCATCTGCACCGGAATACGCTCGTGAGTTGCAAAATATTTTTCCTGAATGTCCGCGGGGTAGTCGTGTATCCACCACACGGGATTCCGGCACAGCGGAATCATGATTGCGGCGGTGAACAAAACAACAGCCGCCGCACATTCAATGCCATAGACAGTCCAATTCATAAGCTTCTCCTTGTTGTATTCCCGGACATGCGCCGGGGACTGTTTGCCGCAGGGCTTTACCGCACTGTACGACAAAAAACGGTATTTGTGAAGTGCTTTTTTACAACATGCAGTTTTCCGGTGATGAAATGCATTCCCCGCCTTCGCTCAGGACATTGCTTCTTTCAGGGCGTGCGCGTACTTGCGGCTTACCAGCACTTCTTCACCGTTGGGCATGCGGGCATACAGGCGGCTGTTGAGCGCGGGCCGCACGGACTGAATTTTGCGCAGGTTAACAAGATGCGACTTTGACACGCGGATTATCCCGGCGGTACGGGAAATCATTTCCACCTGGTACAGGCGCAGCTTTACCTTGTAGATGTCCTCGTTGGTATAGGCAAAGACCTGCTCGGCATCCGCCTCAAAGTACAGGATTCCGGTCAGGGGCAGCTGCACCCGGCTGTCCTGGTCGCCGAAAGCCTCTATCTTGCTGCTGGCCGTACGTTCCGCCGCTGCCTGTTCCATGCTGTTCTGCTCTTTTGTAAGCTCCTGCAGCTTTTGGTTCAGCCGCCGGGATTCAGCTTTTTCCATCCGGTACATGACCAGATACGAAAGCGCGTCGAAAAATGCAGTGCTTACTGTCACGGCGCACAGGCCGGCGGTGCCAAGAAAGCTGCCGGCAAGCAGCCGTGCCGTCCAGATGCACACGGCTTCCAGCACGAGCAGTTCGGCTGAACGCTGCACGATAACCTGCGGAATTGTCATGTCCTCTTTCAGGTAGACCGGCAGGCAGGGAAGCATGCAGATTACGCCGAGCACAAGAGGAATAAAGAAGTATGCGTATGAGATGGTAGCATTGCGGGCAAAAATGGTACCGATGATTGCAAAGGAAAGCGTGCATTCGCTTTCCGTAAGGAACAGGTCGCGGAAAAAGGCGGCAAGATTCATGTGCTTCATGGGTTTCAGCGGCTCCTTGGCAGTTTTTCTGCCTTGTAACAGTATAGCACGAAGCAGAAAAAATACCAAGTTTCTTTTATGCCTGCGGAAGGTGCTTCTTCAGCTGGTAGCGTTCCTTTCCCTGCGTGATGGTGCCGTATTCGATAGCCTCTTTCGGGCAGTTTGCGATGCATGCCATGCAGTGCGTGCAGGAGCCGCCCCAGACAGGCCGCTTTTCCTGCAGCGTGATATTGTTCAGCGGACAGAGGCGCTCGCACAGGCCGCAGGCGATGCATGCATCCGACGCAGTAAAGGCCTTTGCGGTCAGCATAAAGCGCGTCCACAGCGGATTGAGCGGCAGGATTGAAAGCGTTTCGAACAGGTACACGTGGCGGGATTTCAGCCTGCCGCCGCTTTTTATCACCGATGCAATGCCCAGAATCACCTGCACTGCCTGCCGGACGCAGGCGTCTTCTGTCTCCTTATCCTGCATGGCGTACAGGGTTGTTGCAAGGTAGTTCCGCGGCATGATGACGTCTGCCCAGCCCATGCAGTGGAGTTTCTTCTTCCGTGCAAGTGACTGGGCAAGCAGCCCGGCGCAGCCGCTGTAGCCGCCGCTTGTAAAGATAAAGTACACGTTGCGGTTTCCTTCCAGCGGAAGCTTTTTCAGGAAGCGCGCAAAAAAGCGGGGCATTTCGCAGACATAAATTGGTGCACAAATCACAAAGGGCTTTTCCGAGCTGATGCCGGAACAGTCACCCGCCTTGATTTTGGGCAGAAGGTTCAGGCATTCATCCTGCAGCTCCTGTGCACATTGACGGGCAACAAATTCCGTGTTCCCCGTGGCAGAGAAATAAAGAACCATACTCCATGATTGCACATAACGCCTGTTCGGTCAAGTTTCCGATGGACGCAGGCACAGTGTCATTGCTTCGTCCGACGCCCGGAATCCAAGCGACTCGTAGAGCGGGCGCCCCATGTCCGTTGCATCAAGGCTGATTTCTGTGGCGCCCCAGCTGCGGGCTTCGTCTATCAGCATCTGCACCATGGTGCGCGCAATGCCCTGCCTGCGGTATTCCTTCTTTGTGTATACGTTCATCAGGTGGGCACGCCTGCCTGTTGGATGGTCGAATGTAGGCATCATGCGCAGGAAGCAAAGCGTTGCCCAGCCCACTGCGGTGCCGCCGTCCATGGCAACAACTTCCCGGTAACTTCCCTGTTCGTAAAACGCCCTGCTTTCTTCCTGCAGCTCCGTTGAGAACTGGTAGTCTTCCGGTTTTCCGTTGACAATGCGGAGCATTTCAAGCCTGGTGGACATGAGCAGCTCCATCTCTTCTTTCCCGACAATCTTAAAGCTAATCATACGCAGATTATAGAAAAAATCCCGCCCGCTGTCCAGATTCTTACGGTTTCCCTTGTAATTTCAGAAGGAGTCGTATGCAATTTATGCTTCCTCGTAATAATATGAATAATCAATGCCCTTCATGAACATTTCGCGGTCGTTGATTTTATCGGTCAAAGCATTATGCAGGAGGTCTTTTATATGTGTTGAGTCTACGGCACTTTCTTCCATTGCAGAAAGGTATTCCTTTTTGTTGATTCTGCTCCAGTCAATACATTGCTTCAGATTCTTTTTGAGCATCAAGTCAAGCCAGATTCGTGTGCTTCTGCCGTTACCCTCTCGGAATGGGTGCGCAATGTTCATTTCGACATATTTATCCGCGATTTCGTCGAATGTGCTTTCGCTCATCTTCTCGATTTGTTCCAATGTCTGAGGCAGAAACTCTGCCGCTGCAAACTTAAAGCCGCCTTTTGAAATGTTTATAGTTCTGATTTTTCCTGCAAAATCGTACAAACCGCCGAATAAATATGCGTGAATCTGCTTTAAGCCGTTCACTGTGCCGACTTCCATGCTTTCCAAAAGTGAGCTTTCAAAAAGTGCATACGCCTTTGTTTTGCTTTTGCTGTCGATTGTTTCATCGCTGTAAGTGAACCATTCTATGAACTTTGCAGATTTCGTATTTGGAAAATTCTTCGCAAGTTCAATGACTTGGTTATAATCCATAACATTGGAAAGTCGTTTTTTGCCGTCTGGGGCAGTCAGTTTGAACTGGGTAGTGACGCTACCCAGTTGATTGCCTTCTTTTTTTAGTTTTGCCTTGAGGTATTTCCAGTAGTTGCGGTTCTTTTCGTAATCGCTCTGGTCATTCAAAACTCCAACAACATCAAGCACAGAAAACCACCATTTTGCGTTCTCTTCGTCCCAAATCGCACGGACTTCGCGGTCATTAAAGAATCGGATTGAGATTTTCCCGCTCATGCTTCCTCCAGAGAACCTTTTATAAGGTACTCATATGCAAATTATAGAAAAAATCCCGCCCGCTGTCCAGACTGGTGATTTCGACTACGCTTGACACCGCCACTTCGGAACGCCTCCGGCGGTACTACCTCTTAACGCAGGTAAGCCCGCAGGAGGGCAGTTCTAACAGTCCAGCAAGGCCGGATTCATTTTCTTCCACTCATCCCAAGTGAGGTACCACTCTGAATCAGTATCGTTTACAGGACGGTAATCAACTCCGAGGGAAAGAAAATGTTTGCGCGCACAGAGGATTTTTCTCTTTTCGTTTGAGTGCCAGAGTTTGTCCAAATCTTCTGTTCCCTTTGTTTCGCGCACAGTTTTCTTCTTTTCGTGATTCGGCATTCGTAGAATTGCCCAGTCAGGATTGTAGTTCTGAATCATCTTGGGCATACGGATTTTGTATTTTGGCGGAAACTTGAAATACAGAATTACATCGCCTTGATTTTCACCGGCTTTGTTCAAACGGTCTACAAAGTTTCTTTCGACATTAGAATCAACCTGAACATAATCGTATATGGTCCTGGACTCATCTGCCGGAACAAGTTCCTTTGAAGGAAACTCTTTTTCTTCCGGGAAAAGCTCGTCTTTTTTGTCGTGAATGTCCATGTAGCCGCCGGTCGGTTCATATTCAATTTCTTCGACAATGTGATTGGTGAGGACTTCTTTTAGCGTTGTGATAAAGAGCCTTGAAAATCCTTCCGGGTTCTTTATGAATTCCATCTGGACTTTTTCATCACATTTTCTGAAGATTCCGATTATGGTTTTTCTGGTCAAGTTTGTTGCATCCGCCGCACGCTGGAACAGATTGAACTTTGGAATGTCGATGTCTTCCAGTTCCTTTTCTCCGGCTTTTTGGCTGCTGCCGGTCTGGGCTTCCAGTGTCCAAACGTCACCAACGGTGTAAACTTCATCGCTGTCGTCGAATTTGATTGTTGAATATTCAAGGTGTTTTGGATTCAGGTCAACCTTGCTCACTTTTATCCGCTTCAAGACGGAATCTTCTGAACTCAACGCCATTCCCGCCGAAAGCTGAATCTCATATTCTTCTTTGTAGCCTTCGGTATCTTCTTTTGAGTACAGGCAGTTTACCTTTCCGCTTGGGTAGAAATCTTTGATTTCAATTGCATACTTTGTACGGATGAATTTTCCATGCGTAGTTACAATTTGAATGATTTCCTGGAATTTCAATTTGTTGATTTCTTCAACAGCCTTTGCAATCAGCTTTTCCGTGTCGATTTTGATTGTGTAGTCTGTTTCCTGACTCAGTTCGTTCCAGAGATTGTTGAAATCCGCAGACTTGAACTTGTCGTTCCTCTTTGCAGTCTTATTATCGCGGGCATTTCCAATCTGTTTCTTTGTGATGCCGTCTGCCTCACCGTATTCTGTCTGGAGTTTTTCTGCATAACGCTCGTAACTTTCGTTTGCAATTACAGTGAGGACATTCAAGTCGTGGTTGTGGATGCGCTCTCCTTTCTGATTCACCGGAAGACGCAAGCCTCGGCCGATTGTCTGCCTGCGGTTGTTTTCTGTTGTGATTTCGCGTAAAGCACAAATCTGGAAAACATTCGGATTATCCCAGCCTTCACGCAATGCAGAGTGGGCAAAAATGAAGCAGACTTTTTCATTCAAAGAAAGCAGCTGTTCCTTTTTCTTCATGATGAGGTTGTAGGCGGCCTTTTTTGCCTCTTCCAGCTTTTTCTTTTCTGCTTCCTTCAATTTTTCGTTTTCGTCAATTTCAAGAAGCTCTTCTTTTTTTGTCTTTGAGTTTTTATACGAAGCAAAATATGCAGCCCTGACATCTTCTGCCCTTAAATCTTTCCAGTCAGGATCGCGTCCTTTGATTTTGTCAAATTCTTCATCAAAAAGATTTTTGATTATCGGGGCATCACCTTCATAGCTTGCAACCCTGTCAACAAAGAAAAGTGAAAGAACTTTTACGTCGCCATATCCTTCCTGCACAAGCTTTCGTTTTTGCTTTAAGTGTGCTTCGAGAGTGTTCCTTATCATCTCGCGGAAAACTTCTTTTTTGGTGAGGGAAGCGCAGCTTGTTTCGTTTACTGCATAGGGAAGTCCGTTTGAAAGAACGACACATTCTTTGTTCTTGTCGCCGTCTTTTGGAACACAGCGGATGTCTTCAATAAAGATTTCTTTGTATGCATGATTCTTTGTCGCTTTTTGGAGCTGGCCAGGTTCTCCCACAGCGAATTCTTTTTGCTCAAGCTTCAATCCATTATTAGCCATCACCTGAACTTCAAGGACGCATTTGAGTTTCTTTGAGACATTGCTTACGCTCACAACTTTGATGTAGTCTTCCTGTGCAACACCGGACTGAACTTCGTCGGTTCCATAGATTTCGATTCGCTTTACCAGATTCTTTTGCAAGGAATCGAAGGAACTCAAGCGGTACAGCTCATTCGGAGAATCTTTGCCCGGAGTGGCAGAGTAGCGGATTGCACACAAAGGACGCAGAGTTCTCAGCGCTGCACGACTTGTATCGCTGTTGTAGTTCTGCGATTCATCAAGAATCAGGATTGGGCGCGTCATCTGAATGTAGTTCACCGGAAGCAAATCGCTGCCTGGCAATTTCTCTGTGGATTTGTAGATGTTGTTCGACTCCCTGTTGAAAGAATCAATCGTCATCAGCATTATCGAATTCGTTGTTGA
>CADCQA010000141.1 GCA_902803415.1 uncultured Spirochaetaceae bacterium
CCCTTCCCCGCCTGTGGCACCGTCTGTTACGCTGCCTGCTTCTTCCTGCATATCTTTATGTCTCCAAACATCTTGTTCTGGTAAATGTCCGCCAGCTTGAGCTTAACCGCCTCCAGCACCGCCATGAACGCACAGATGACGTCCAGTTCGTTGCCGCGGCGCGTAATCAGGTCGGTGAACATGCACTCCCCGTTACGCTCAAGCAGTTCGGTCATGAGGGCAATTTTTTCGTTGGGAGAAATATCTTCGCCCATGCTGATGATGCGCTCGTCCGCCCCCACGTCGGAAAGCGTGCGGAAAATCTTCTGCATGTCCTGCAGCAGCGCCCACGAATCCATTTTCTCCCACATGTCTTCGTTTTCCTCAAAGGGAAGGACGCGCTGAATTTTCTTGCGTTCAAAGCTCCACTCGCTCTGCTCTTCCTGCGCCTCCATCAGCTGGGAAAGCTTCTTGAAGCGCTGGTATTCAATCAGCTCGTGCACAAGTTCCGTGCGCGGATCTTCCATGCTCTCGTCATCGTCATAGGTAACTTCGACAGGAAGGAGCATACGGCTCTTTATATAGATGAGCTTTGCCGCCCATGAATAGAATTCGCTCAAATCCTGCAGGTTTGTATCCACCGAGTAATCAAGGTAATCAAGGTACTGCTCGGTTATTTCTGCAATCGGGATGTCGTAGATATTTATCTTGCTCTCCCTGATGAGGCTCCACAAAAGATCCAGCGGTCCCTCAAACTGCCCCGCGGTGAATTTCCGCCGGCGGGCGGGAGCATTTTCGTCCATTTCTTCTTCAAAATCTGCCATATCCTGCACCCCTCATGACGGCGGAACAGTCCGCAAGAACTCCGCCCGCCCCATAAGTTTTTCGATTTTCTGGCCGCCCAGCGACTCCAGCGCCGCGCGGTAGCGTCCCAGGCTGCCAGTATCTACATCGGCATTCCTGCCCAAAAGTTCAAGCAGCGGCACAAGGACAAAGGCCCGCTCCATCATGCGCTCGTGGGGAATGACAAGATCCGGCTCCCGCACGGAAAGCGTGCCGAACAATTCAATGTCTATATCCAGCGGACGCGGGCCGTTGCGGAATTCCCTGTCCCTGTCTCTGCCGAAGCCGGATTCAACCGCATGAATTTCCTGCAGCAGTTCGCGCGGGCTGCCGTCGTAGCAGCCGCCGGCCACCATGTTGAGGAAATCATCCTGCGCGGTAACATAGAGCGCACCCGTGCGGTACACGGACGAGCAGTCCATGCCGCCGAGGATGCGGGACAATGACGCACAGGCAGCGGCAAGCAGCTGAACCGGCTCCCTGCCGCCATACGCCCGGTTGGAGCCAAGCCCCAGCACCACATACGCCATCTGCTAGAACAGCTCCTCCGGCACAGGCTTGTCCGCGGCGGCAGCCTTTGCAAGCGATGCAGCCCCGGAGCCAGCCGATGAAGCGGCAGAAGCAGGCGGACGACCGCGCCGGGCAGGAGCCTTTGCAGCCTCTTCCGCGGCAGCAGCTGGTGCAGGCACGGCAGCAGCTGCGGGTGCAGGTGCCGCCGTGGCGGCAGCGGGTGCAGGTGAGGCCGGTTTTTCCGCATCAGTAACAAGGGTACCGGTTCCTACCCCCTTGGCACGCATCTGCTTTTCGTATTCGCGTATCTGCTCCTCGGTAACGACGGCGCCTTCCTTGGTACGCAGCACCTGTCCGGGGAAAATCTTTTCGCGCAGGGTGTGTTCCAGCTGGATGCGGTAATCCGGGTTGTTTTCGATGAAACTGACCGCGTTTTCCTTACCCTGCCCCACCTTTTCTTCGCCGCGGGTATACCAGGCGCCGCGCTTGTCAATAAGCCCGTGCTTGACGGCGGAATCGAGGATGCTGGCGCTTGCGGAAACGCCCTTGCCGAAGTAGATGTCCAGTTCTACCTTGCGGAAAGGCGGCGCAACCTTGTTCTTGACAATTTTGACACGCACGCGGTTTCCGACCGCTTCCTCGTCACCCTTGCCGTCAATGGATTCTATGCGGCGGATTTCAAGGCGCACGGAAGAATAGAATTTGAGTGCGTTGCCGCCCGTCGTCGTCTCCGGGTTACCGAACATCACGCCAATCTTCATGCGGATCTGGTTGATGAACACGACGATACACTTGCTCTTGCCGACAATTGCCGTGAGCTTGCGGAGAGCCTGGCTCATCAGACGGGCCTGCAGGCCCATCACGGAATCGCCCATCTCTCCTTCGATTTCTTTCTGCGGGGTAAGTGCGGCAACGGAATCAACAACCACAATGTCCACCGCACCGGAACGCACCAGGTTTTCGCAGATTTCAAGCGCCTGCTCGCCGGTGTCCGGCTGGGACACCCACAGTTCGTCGGTATTCACGCCCAGATTCTTGGCATACACCGGATCAAGCGCATGCTCCGCGTCTATAAACGCTGCTATGCCGCCAAGCTTCTGTGCTTCGGCAACTGCATGGAGCGCAAGCGTAGTCTTACCCGATGATTCCGGGCCGTACATCTCGATTATTCTGCCGCGCGGATAGCCGCCTATGCCAAGGGCTTCATCCAGCAGTATGGAACCGGACGGCACCACATCAATGTTTGTGGCGTCGGTCTTTGTGCCAAGCTTCATCAGCGAACCAGACCCAAACTGCTTTTCAATCTGCAGGCGCGCAGCCTCCAGCGCCTTCAGCTTCTCTGACATTTCCACAGGGGCTTTCTCTTCTGTCGTCTTTGCCACCTTCGTTCCTCCAGGCCATTCCATCCGGAATGGGAGTATTCTGAGGGAAGCCCGGAACCATCTGTCCCGGAACATCCCGGATGTGTTCTGCAGCCCCGAAACTGCCGGCAGGCAGCCCCAGGGCCCTTTTCATCCGTGCGGGAGGCAGCGGCAACGGCTGCACAGCCCCACTATATATAAGATTGACGCAGAATTCCACTTTTGCTCAAGAATTCGCCGAAATTCCGGCAGAAAATCAGAAAAAAACGAGAATCCGGCGTTTTTTGCGCACGGCG
>CADCQA010000142.1 GCA_902803415.1 uncultured Spirochaetaceae bacterium
TAGAGCTTTTCGCCCTGCGGGTTGCGGTCTATGCTGATGATTTTTGCGACGCGAAGGTCCACGTAGGTATTGAAGTGAGCCACCTGGTCTTCCGCCAGTTTTGGCTGCGCCTGTTCCTGCTTTTTGGGCTGGGCAGGAGCTTCCTTTGCCGGAGCGGCTGCAGCAGTTCCGGCATGTTCCTTGGGTTCATGCTCCATAAGGAAGTCCATGTCCATTTCGCCAGCGACGCACGGCACCCCAATCTGCCAGTTTTCCAGTACGGAAGGATGCAGCTCGCCAAAGATACCTGCGCGCTGTCCGTCGACCATGATGGCTGCCTGTCTTCCGGGGATAAAGCGGGGATCATCGCTTTCCAGAACTTCGTACTTGTGGTCAAGGTAGTACAGCAGCGTGCTGACTTCGCTGGCAGCTTCGTTGAAATTCGCATTGTTTGCTGCCGTCACAAAGCCGAGGCTCTGGATGGTCTTCGTTCCGGTGTTTTCGGCAGGATCGATGTAGGCGATTTTGCCGATTTCATAGATTTTATGCGGATAAACGGCATTGCCGCTCTGGCTTTCTGCCTCAAGCAGGGACGCAATGATGGACGGGCGGATGAACTGATAGTTCTCGCTCATGGGGTTTGCGATTTCAATGACGTTCTTGCCGTCTACGTTCATATTGTCGATGTAGGATTTTTTTGAACCGAGGTAGTTGAAAATCATCTCCTGGTAGCCCATGCCGGTCATCACAGTCTTTGCCTTGCGGCTGTATGTGGTTATGGGCAGCAGGCGGCCGATGGTAAAGTCGCTGGGAGATTCAGGGGCAAAGAAATCCAGACCCTGCCCTATCATTACGTCTTCTATGACGTCAACCTCGTGCAGAAAGTCGTTGCGGTACGGAGCGGGACTGACGGAGAATACGGTATCGCCGCCTTCTTCCCGTGATGTAACAGTGTTACCCATGCGGTGCAGGTCATCCAGCACTTCCTTTACAGAAAGAGAGCTGCCGAGTTTTTTGTTGATGGCGGAAAGGCGTGCTTCCGTGGGAACCTGGAAGTAGAACGGAACAACGACATCCTTGCCGAATCCGGTCTCGTAGGGATGCTGCACCTTTACCGGCAGTATGCTGTAGCCGGCGTCAGAGAAGTCGCAGGCAACGATGTTTGCAGCAAGGATAAGGCTTTCCATCTCGGTGCCGGTCAGCTCAACGAGCAGGTCGGTGTCGCCCACTTCTACCTGACCGAGCGTAGCGCTGTTGATGACAGGCGGCATGCTGAGCACTTCGCCCTTGTTGTCCTTTATGAGCGGATATTTCTTAAAGTCCTTCAGAATCCATCCGAAATCTTTTCCCTTCGGGTGATTTTCGGCGATGCTGCGGAGTGACATGCTCTTTTCTTCCTGCAGGGGCACAAAGCTTTCTGCATCAGGATCGGCTGCCACATAATGCACGGGCCACTGGATGTCCTTTTCCCGGTAAATGCCCATGGCGATAGTCTTGCGCTTGCGTCCGAAGTTCCAGCAGAGCTTTTCCTGGGTCTGGATGATGTCCATCAGCATCGGTTCGTCGAGCGCTTTCCCGCTGATGACAAATGCCACCTGGTACGGGCGGATGTCCTTCAGTCCTTCATCCACGATGATTGTGCGGCTGCCGGTGTCTTTCAGGTTTCCTTTGGTGGAAAGGAAGGTGCCGTAATTTCCGTGGGCGGCGCCTTCATGTTCGCGCAGGCAGCGGGTAATGCCGCCCGTAGACCAGAGGTCGGGACGGTTTGTATCGTTCAATTCTATTTTTATGACGCGTTTGTCTTCCGGCTGTGACATGTCGGGTTTTTCATCAAGTTCTGCCTTGGCGAAGGTCAGTTTTTTCTCAAATGTGTCCCAGTCGTATTTTTTCCCTAAAAGATTGAAAAAAAGTTTTTCGTTAACTTCAATTTTTGGCATGCTGTCCTCTGTGGCGTTTCTCAGGTTTAATGTGAACTTATTATATTGAAAAGAAGTGCCGTTGTCTAGTTTTTGCGAAAAGGTGGACGGCCGCCGCTGGCGCTTGCCTTTGCCGGCATTCCTCGGCACTCGCTGAAATCTGGTCTTGAACAGTTTTTAGAGATAGCCTATATTTTATTCCATGCAAATGATGGGGAAAAAGCGGCTTGTGCTTGCTGCTGCATGTGTGTTCGCCGCCATTGCCGCGGTAACATGCCTTGAGCTGCGTGCAGGCAGAGCTGTCTACGAGCCTTACGGGGAATTCCGTGCGCAGGCGGAAGCCGGAATGCTGGAGTCTGCGTCTTTTGGGGACGGGCAGATTACCTACACAAAGAAGGATGGCGGCGGAAAATTCCGCACCGATGACCCGGAATCCCCAAGCCTTAAGGAATTCCTGCTTATTCACGGCGTTACAGTTTCGGTCCGGCGGGGGCTGGAGGAATGGATTTCCCTTGCGCTGGATGCCGTTTTCTATCTTTTTTTCTTCGGCATTATCTTTGCGGCCTTCAGAAAATTTATTTCTCCCAATACATTCCGCGTGGTACGGCGGACGGGAAAGCAGTTCAGCGACGTGGTGGGCATGGAAGCCCTTAAGCGCGATATGCTGCAGGTGATGGACATCATGCGCTTCCCTGCTGCCTATGCTGCGCGCGGCATCCGCATGCCCAAAGGCATTCTGCTGGAAGGCGCGCCCGGTAACGGCAAAACGCTGTTTGCAAAGGCGCTTGCGGGGGAATCCAAAGTAAGTTTTATCCCCGCCAAGGCAACGGATTTTGAAAGCATGTTCATGGCAATCGGCCCCATGAAGGTAAAGCTGCTGTTCCGGAAGGCGCGCCGCTGCGCCCCCTGCATAGTGTTCATCGATGAATTCGACGGCATCG
Source organism: uncultured Spirochaetaceae bacterium (assembly GCA_902803415.1). Taxonomy (GTDB): domain Bacteria; phylum Spirochaetota; class Spirochaetia; order Treponematales; family Treponemataceae; genus Treponema_D. The sequence goes on from CADCQA010000142.1 coordinate 2,837, forward strand.
GCACGCGCCGCAACTATTCCGGTTCCGCCATCGAGACGGAAAACACCCGCATTGTAACCGCGCTGCTGAACGAACTGGACGGTTTTGAGCCGAACGACGGCATCCTTGTGCTTGCTGCAACAAACAGCGTGCAGGCGCTTGACGAAGCACTTGTGCGCCCCGGCCGCTTTGATGCGCGGGTAACCGTCCCCTACCCCGACAAAAAGGCGCGCGTGCAGCTGGTGGAGATGTACGCACGCGGAAAGCAGCTGGATTCAGCCTGTACCGCAGCGCTGCTTGCGGAACGCTGGGACGGTTTTTCCTGCGCAAAGATAGAGTCCGTGCTGAACCGGGCCTCGCTGCTTGCCGCACAGGGCGGGCGGGAAAGCGTTTCGCTGGCAGACGTGCAGGCTGCGGAAAAGGAGCTTTCTTCCGCTAATTGAGCATTTCTTAAAAAAACGATACTATAAGAGTGCGCCGCTTCCGCAGGGTTTTGTGCCGCGGACGTGCGCAGAGGAGTAATGATGAAAAATCTGTATGAGCCAGGACAGCAGATAGAGACGAAGATAGTGGCGATTTCTGGCGACACTATTTTTTTGGACCTGGGACTCAAAAGTGAAGGCATCCTTGATAAGGCAGAGCTTGTAGCAGAGGACGGAAGCCTTGGTGTAAAAGAGGGAGACAGCATAAAAGTCTTCTTCCTTGGGGTGCAGGGTGACGAGCTTCATTTTACGACGAAGCTCAGCGGACAGAAGGCAGGAAAGGATGTTCTTGAGAATGCCTTCAAGAGCGGCATTCCGGTTGAAGGTCATGTGACCCAGGAAATAAAGGGCGGCTTTGAGGTTATGATTGGCAGCGTGCGCGCATTCTGCCCGTATTCCCAGATGGGCTACCGGAACCGCAAGGAACCGGCCGAATATGTGGGCCAGCATCTTTCCTTCAAAATTCAGGAATACAAGAACGAAGGCCGCAACATTGTCGTGTCCAACAGGGTGCTTCTGGAAGAAGAGGCCGCACAGCGCCTGCAGCGCCTTTCAGAGGAACTGAAGGTCGGCATGACGGTAAAGGGCACCATCCGGAGCATTGAAAGCTACGGCGCATTTGTCGATGTGAACGGTTTCCTTGCCCTGCTGCCGGTTTCAGAGATTTCCCGTGTGCGCGTGGAAGACATCCACAAGGTGCTTTCTTCCGGGCAGGAAATTACCGCCAAGATTATCCGGGCTGACTGGCAGCATGAGCGCCTGACGCTTTCCACCAAGGAGCTTGAAGCAGATCCCTGGGATAGCATCGAGAAGAAGTTCCCGGTGGGAACGGAAATCGACGGTGAAATCTCACGCGTTGCGGAATTCGGGCTGTTCATCAGCCTGGTGCCGGGCGTGGACGGCCTGGTGCACATCTCCAAGCTGCCGGTTGAACGGAACACGAACCTGAAGAAGGTTTACAAGGCCGGAGACAAGATTTCCGTGCTTGTAGAAAGCGTTGATACCGACGCAAAGCGCATTGCCCTTTCGCCGGTTGTCTCCAATGAAGAAGAGGAGAACGCCAGGGAATACCTTTCATCCCACCATGCTGACGACAGCGACGGCGAGACTTACAATCCCTTTGCCGAGCTCCTCAAGAAAAGAAAGTAACA
>CADCQA010000143.1 GCA_902803415.1 uncultured Spirochaetaceae bacterium
CCGTTGATTGCAGACATAAGCATTGCGATAAGCTGCTTCTTGCCGGGCAGCTTTGCAAATGCTTCAATCTTTGCCTTGTCGTAGATTTCGTTGTCAACCCATGCACCCTTTACGACGAGTGCCGGAGCATCCTTTGCGAAATCGAAGAGCACCTTTGCAGCCTCGTTTGCCTCATCCTTAATCAGAGTGATGGCGGTCGGGCCAGACAGGTACTGTGCGACCTGGTCATTCTTCATCTCATCGAACGCAACGCGGGCGAAGTTGTTCTTGAACACCTTCAGCTGTGCATCGTGCTCGCGCAGATTGTGGCGGAGCTTTGTAATCTGCTCAACCGTCAGTCCGCGGTAATCAACGAAAACATAGTTTGTATAGTCGCTCAGGACTTTCTTGGCTTCCTCAATAGCCGCTGTCTTAGCAGGCTGAAGTTTCTTTGCTTTGATAGCCATTACGCTTCCTCCTTGTAGTCAATCCAGACGCCAGGACCCATTGAAGAGCTGAGTGACACAGAGCGGACAAAGCCGGTCTTTGCATCAGCAGGCTTCTTGCGCTGCAGCTCAGAAAGGAACGTCGTCACATTCTCTGCAGTGTCGTTCTCAGACATGGAAATCTTGCCAACCGGGATATGCACAACGCCGCCCTTATCTGCGCGGAACTCAGTGCGTCCCTTCTTCAACTCGCCGACGGCCTTTGCAATGTCATTGGTGACAGTGCCGGTCTTGGGGTTCGGCATAAGGCCCTTGCGGCCGAGCACCATACCCAGACGGCCGACATCCTTCATCATGTCGGGGGTTGCAACAGCAACGTCGAACTCAGTCCAGCCGCCCTTCACCTTGTCGATGAACTCAGTTGAACCTGCGTAGGTTGCACCTGCATCCAGGGCTTCCTTTACACGGTCTTCCTTACAGAAAACCAAAACGCGCTTTTCAGCAGAGAACTGGTGCGGGAACACGAGTGTATCGCGGACAGTCTGGTTTTTCTCAAGATGCAGCGAAACAGAAAGTTCCACCGTCTCGTCGAACTTGACGTAGTGAAGGTCCTTCACAAGCTTGCAGGCTTCCACAATGCCATACTTCTTTGTCACATCATATTTCTTGAGTGACTCGCGGTATTTCTTTCCGTGCTTCATTACTTGGCCTCCACTTCGACGCCCATGCTGCGGGCGGTACCGGCGATAATCTTCTTTGCAGCCTCAAGATCATTCGCATTGAGGTCAGGAAGCTTCTGCTTCGCGATTTCCTCAAGACTTTTCTGTGAGAGCGTGCCGACCTTCTTGAGCAGCGGATTACCGGAACCCTTTTCAATTCCGACAGCCTTGCGGATAAGGACTGCTGCAGGCGGGGTCTTCAGAATGAAAGTGTAGGACTTGTCCTGATAGACAGTGATGACGACAGGGATGATGAGTCCCTTTTCCATTTTGGCGGTTTTCGCGTTGAATTCCTGAACGAATTTAGGAGCGGAAACACCGTGGGGACCAAGGGCTGGTCCGATAGGCGGGGCCGGAGTTGCTGCACCAGCGGGGCACTGCAACTTAATGATAGCCGTAACCTTTTTCTGAGCCATAGTATATCTCCTTATATGGTAATAGCGAAACGCCTTTGTCCGACGGACTTGCGTTTCTCCCAAATAAAAGCAGGCAAAATGCCTGTCTTATAGACTCTTTCAAAGACCGAACCGCGTTTACTCCGGCGGCACGGGGGGCGGCAGAAGGTGAATTAAACCTTTTCCACCTGCGTCATGTCTACCTCGACCGGGGTAACACGACCAAAAATCTGTACGTTCACACGAAGCTTGTTCTTTTCCGTATTCACCTCTTCTACAACGCCGGTGAATGTCGCAAAAGGACCTTCCGTAATTTTTACATTGTCATCGATATCAAAATTCTGGCGGGACGGAAGCTTATCACCCTTAATCTCGCCGCAAAGCTGCAGAATATTTTTTGCCTCGTCATTAGAGATTGGACGCGGACGCTCCAGCGGCTTGGTACCAACAAAACCGGTTACTCCCTCTATTGCGCGGATAGCAGAACACGTTGTCTTCCAGCCAATCTGGGGCAAATCCATTTCTATCATGATGTAGCCGGGAAGTACCTTGTCTGACTGTTTACGGGTCTTGCCGCTGCCGGTATCCACAATGATATTCCGCATGGGAACCCGTACATCGCCGACAACCTGGGGGTCTATTTTGTTTTCTTCAAGAAGCTTACGGATTGTACGTTCGATTTTCTGTTCATACCCGGTGTAAGTATGGACGATGTACCAACTCTTTGCCATTAGAAACACCTATAGAAGCTAGAATACAAGACGAAGACCTTCCGTGAAGAGCCAATCAAGGAGACCAAGAATCAAAGCAAAGGCAATGGTAGAAACAAGTACTACCTGAACAGAAGCTACAGCTTCAGAGCGGGACGGCCAAACAACCTTCCTCAACTCTGCGGCACACTCCTTGCAAAATTGAATGATATTCTTCATCTTCAATCCTCTTTTTACATTATTCTAGCAGGCCAGGCAGGACTCGAACCCGCGACAACCGGTTTTGGAGACCGGGACTCTACCAACTGAGCTACTGACCTATATTATAATGCCTTCCCAGACAGCAGCTGCACCGGAAAGGCATTTTTGCAACTTATTTTACCTTCGTCTCTTTATGAAGGATAGACTTACGGCAGAACGGGCAATACTTATTCTTCTCAAGCTTACCGCTGATATTCTTGCGGTTCTTGTACGTCGTGTAATTTTTGCGCTTGCATTCAGTACACTGCAGGGCGATGATTTCCACGGCAGTCTTTTTCTTGCTTGCCATATATATGCTCCTTAAAACTTCAAAAATAAAAGCTCCCGAGCGGAATCGGACCGCTGACCTCATCGTTACCAACGATGTGCTCTACCGACTGAGCTACAAGAGCATTACACATAATGTGTTCCGGTACTATAGCGGAATCCACAAATTATGTCAATAAGATTCGCAGGAAAAATGAAAAAAAATTTGCAGCGTGCAGATTTTTTTTCATCCGGGGGCGTCCTGCCCGCCTGGAAGCCGCCGCAAAGCCTGCGGCAGCCCCCGCGTCAGTCAGTGGGATCCTGGCGCTTGCCCTGCGACAGCACGGAATGGGGCGGTACGGAGCGCGTAACCCACGTATTGCCGCCGATAACGGAACCTTCGCCGATGACGGTCTGCCCGCCAAGGATAGTGGAATTCGCGTAAATGGTCACGTTGTCTTCGATAGTAGGATGGCGCTTTTTGTCCATCAGCTCTTTTTTGACGCTGAGCGCACCCAGCGTAACGCCCTGGTAGATCTTTACGTTGTTGCCGATTTCGCAGGATTCGCCGATGACAACGCCGGTGCCGTGGTCAATGAAAAAGTGCTCGCCGATTTTTGCGCCGGGGTTGATGTCGATGCCCGTCCGGCTGTGCGCGTATTCCGTCATGATGCGCGGAATGACGGGCACGCCGCTTTCAACAAGGAAATGGGCAATGCGGTACACGGTGATTGCCACCAGTCCCGGGTACGAAACGATGACTTCCTCCGTGGATTTTGCCGCGGGGTCGCCCGCAAACGCAGCCTGCACGTCCAGCCCCACCTTGCGGCGGATTTCCGGAATTTCCTCGATAAGTGCAAGGCTTGTCTGCTGAGCGAGCGCAAAGCAGTGGGAAGTCTGCACATCGTTGTTCTGCACCACATGGATGAGCGCCTTCTGGATTTCGCGCGTGAGCATGGACACGATGCGGTTCACGCGTTCGCCGGTTACAAAGCGCAGCGTCTGCCGGTCAATGTCTTCCGCGGTATGAAAGCCGGGGAAGATAAGCGCCCGGAGATCCTGCAGCACAGCGACGACATTCTGCCGGTTGGGGAAGTTCTGGGCTTCCTCAAGGTTTATGCCGCCGTATTTTTCGTATGAATTCAAGATGCCGTCTATGGCTTCGTCTGTTGTCATATTTTACACAGCCCTGTCCTGCACGCGCAGGCACACAATGGATTTTCAGGACAGCGGCACGGAAACCTGCTTTCAGGCACAGCGCCGCTTATTCCCAGCACAATAATAGCAAATCAGCGAAAAAAAATAAAGGGCACCGGCAAAGGCGGAGAAAGTCCGGCCGCAATCATCTGCGGCACTCCGGGCGCCCCGCAGTGCCGCAGATGACGACAGACTGTGATCAGCCGCTGCAGCCCAGCAGCACGCCGGCGGGGTACATGCAGCGAACATGCGCCCCCGCTGCGCTTAGTGGCAGCACACCTTGCAGGGCGTCAGCTTTTCGGCTTCCGCCTGCTCCAGCGTAATCTCATTGACGGTCTTCGAATGGGCGAGCATCCTGCACTGCGGCGAGCAATGATACTTCTTCCCGTTCGGGACGCAATAGACTTTCTGGCTCATGGCAAAAACGGCCACGGCAACCGTGCAGGCAAGCAGGCAAAATGCAAGCGTCTTTTTCTTCTTCATAGAACCTCCTGGGAAAGCGCGCATCCGCGCCCCCACCTCTGTATCTACCCGAGAAAATGCATTTTGCGCAGTTTTTTGGAAAAAAATAAGAAATTTTACAAAAAAAAGTGCGGAAGAGGACTGGGGGAGTTTCAAAAAGCCGTTAGCTCAGAAACTCCCCCGCTGTTACATTTCGTTTATTATGCCGCGGGCGGTATCTTCGGATACCGGGAGCGCGTACTTGCCGCCGTCGAAGACTTTTATGGCACCGATGCCGTCCTGCAGCACAAAGCGCAGCTTGCCGTCGCGGACTTTCTTGTCGGTGTACAGTTTTTTGACGAGCACTTCGCGGTCGATGTAATCCGGTATCGCCGTGGGAAGCTTTGCCTTTGTAAGGAGCGCTTTTATGCGGTTCACGTCGTCTTCGGAACAATAGCCGAGCTTACAGGAAAGCTTTGCTGCAGCAACAAGGCCGATGGACACAGCTTCGCCGTGGAGCAGCCGGTAGCCGCTGACGGTTTCGATGGCCCTGCCGACGGTATGCCCAAGATTGAGCACTTCGCGCAGGCCGCTTTCACGCTCGTCCTTCATGACGACGCTGTACTTGATGCGGCAGTTTTCTGCGGCAATGTGTTCGCACACCTCGTCGTCAACGCGGAAAATGGCATCCATGTTCCTGTCCAGGTAGCTGAAAAATTCACTGCTTGCAAGGCAGGCGTGCTTGATGGTCTCGGCAAGACCGCTCGAAAGCTGCCGCTGCGGAAGCGTTTTCCAGGCCGCGATGTCGATATAGACTTTTTCCGGCTGATTGAACAGGCCGATGAGGTTTGTTGCGAGCGGCGTATCGACGGCAGTTTTTCCGCCGACGGAAGCATCTGCCGCCGCAAGCAGCGTGGTTGCATAGTTGATGAAGGGCACGCCCCTGCCGTAGGTACCGGCAACGAAGCCTGCAATATCCGTAACGACACCGCCGCCCACCGCGATGATGCAGCAGTCGCGGCGGTAGCCTTTTTCAAGCATGGTGTCCTCGATGAATTCCTTTGTTGCACGGGTTTTGCTTGTTTCGCCCGCAGGGAACGCTATAAGGTCGCACGCATAGCCGCTTTCCGCAAGCAGCGCGCAGATTTTTTCTGCATACAGTTCCTTGACGCTGCTGTCGGTAACTACGGCAAATTTCCTGATATTCCCCACAAGGCCGGCCTTGATGTCGCTTATCAGCTTCTGCTGAAGCTCATGGCCGACTTCTATTTCATAACTGTCGTCAACAACTTTTTTCAGTTCAACATTGAATACGCTCATAATACTCCCCTGCCAAAATATTGCATATTCAGCATTTTATCAAGACCCTTATGCAGCCGTGCCTGGGAGTCCGTATCAACAAAAAATGTGCCCCCTGACGCAGTTCCCTGCCCCACTCCACAATCCTCGCCTTTACAGAATCCCGCTGTTCTGGTAAAATGCTGCTCCATGAAGAAACATATCCTGTGCATGATGCTTTTCATCATTGCTGTACGCATGCCGTTTGCTGCTGCAAAACGGTCTCCCGAAAGCTGCAGGGATTCCACGCCCCCGCTGAAAGACTGCTATGCCCCGTATTTTGAGATAGGGGCTGCCTCCTTTGTTGACGGCGAAGAAGATGACAGGATAAAAGAACTGGAGAAAAAAGAGAAGGCCGCCGAAAAGGCCCGCAAAAAGGCGGAAAAGAAGCAGAAGAAGGGAAAAGCTGCCGCCGCCCCCAAAACTACAGCCTCACCGGAAAATGACCCGTATTTCATCAGGACGGTGCGGAAGCACTTTACGGAGCTTTCCAGCGGAACAAAGCTGCTGCCTGCAACGCTGCTGGGAAAAAAGCCGGGAAAGCTCGTGCGCTATACAGCAAGCGACGGCTGCAGCTACGAAGTTCCGGAAAAATGGGATTCGCAGTATCTGGCCCTTTTTCTGGACGAGGCCCAGACGGCCGGGGTGCAGGTGCGCTTTCACCTGCTGGTGTGCCCGGAAATGAGCCCCGGATGGTTTTTCTTCCGCAATTATGATACGGCATCGCGGCTGGCGGGCAAGGCCGAAATGACGGCGCGCCTTGAGTGGTACATCAAAAAAGTGACGGACTTTATTTCCAACTGGGAATATGAGCACAACCTGGACACGCCGCTGGTTACTTCCTACGATGTGGTGTCGGAGCTGTTTACCGATACCGGGGATTTGAACCGCACGCCGTCCAACTACCTGATGCAGATTTACGGCGACACCTCGTATGCAGTGCAGGCCTTCGCCATTGCGGCACGCTGCGTGCCCGCTTCCGTAAAGCTGTGCTACTGCGATCATTCGCTGTTTGAAAAGAAAAAGGCGGAAAAGGTCAAGGAATTCATCGGCGCCGTGCGTGCTGCAGACAAAAAATGCCGGGTGGACGAAATCGGAATTATTTCCCACCTGGAGGCGGACTGGCCGGACAGGAACGCATTCTTTGCCGCCTGCCGGGACTTTTCTTCCCTGGGGCTGGGCGTGCACATACAGCAGCTGGACATATCCGCCCGCTCAGAGAAAGACAGCAGCAGCGCCTATTACGATTTTATGAAGGCCTGCAGAGACAACGCCGCCGTCATACAGGGCGTTTCGTTCCGCGCCGTAACGGCTGTGGACCAGACGGAATTTGTAGACTACATGCGGGCGCCGCTTTTCCTAAGCGACTATTCCTGCACCGGAAACTTTGACCGGGTAATTGAAGCATCCGGACGGGAGGAATAATGAAACGTCAGGAACTGAAACTTTTTGCCGTACTTATTTTTGCACTCGTTCCCCTTTTTCTGTCTGCAAAGGCTCCTGCCCGCAGCGCCAATCTTTTTGACTATGTGGAAGAATTCGGGAATCTGAGTTTTGAAGAAGAAGGAATCAACGAGCTGGACAGCGCAATCTTTGCCATGCTCTCATACATAAGTTTTGAAGGAACGGCCGCGGAAGGAAGCAAGGACGGCGTTCCCCTTCAGGAACTTTCCAACCGCTTTTTCAGCTCGGAATTCCGCTACAGCCTGAGGAACGAAAACTGGGATATCTGGCAGTCCTGCATACGGATGCTGGAAACTGCCGCCAGGTGCCGGCGCTACGCGGGAATCAAAGTACGGGGCTACGTAAGCCTGCTGGACGAAGAAGAGCCGGCGCAGTTTTCCGCCGTCATCTTTTCACTGACGCCGGCGCTGCATTTTGTTGCATTCCGCGGAACGGACACGAGCGTTGTGGGCTGGCGGGAAAACTTCCTTATGACATGCCAAAGCCAGACTACGGCCCAGAAGATGGCGCTTGACTATCTGGAATCATGGGCGCCCCGCCTGCCCGGTACAATTCACGCCGGCGGGCACTCCAAAGGGGCAAACCTTGCCATATATGCCGCAGCCCAGACCTCGCCGGATGTCCAGAGCCGGATTGCAGGCGTGTGGAACTTTGACGGGCCGGGATTTTCCCGCAACCCCGACATGCTCGAGCGGATCAAGGCCATAGACGGCAGGATAAAAACCTGCATCCCGGAGACATCCCTTGTGGGCATGCTCATGCGGAGCTTCGACAGCTATACGGTGGTAAAAAGCGACAACCAGCTGTTCCTGCAGCACGACCTGTTCTCCTGGCACGTGGACGGAAAGCAGTTTGAGCAGGTGGACGAACTTTCGCGCACCAGCCGCATGTTCGATTCCACGATGAACGCAACAATCGCAAACCTGAGCGACGAACAATTCCACACCCTCATCACGGTGCTCTTTGACTCCATGGAAGAGGCGGGCATCCACAGCATTCAGGACATCGGGGACAATATGGGCCGCTTCAGCAGCGCGCTTACCAACGCCTGTCTTTTTTCCGACAAGGAAACCCGCCAAACCCTGCTCTACATAGGCAAATGCCTGGTCAAAAACTTCAATCAGGCCCGCAAGGACGAAAAGAAGCGGGGAAGCTGACAGGGCCGGCAGCTGCCCTCCCCTATCTTCACGGGCAGCATGCCCCATGCCCTAGCAACACCGGCACTTTTCTGCTAGAATGGCGGCATGGTAATTTCTTCTATAGATTTAAAGGACGGGCACGTCGTCCAGCTGAAGAACGGCAAGGACCTGATGCTCCAGCGCGACGATGCAGACAAGCTCATATCGGATTTCAACACATACGGCGAGGTCGCCGTCATCGACCTTGATGCAGCGCTCCGCAACACGGACGCAAAGGGGAACACCCCCAACACGGAGCTGCTCAAATCCCTGCTGCGCAAAGGCAATGTGCGCGTGGGGGGCGGCATCCGCGACGTAAAGAAAGCAAAAGAACTGATTTCTCTGGGAGCAGAGAAAGTCATCATCGGCTCTGCGGCATGGAAGAAAGCCCCCTCCGCAGGGGAATCTCCGCTGGACACGGAATTCCTGTCGCAGCTGGAAAAAGCCATCGGCAGGCAGCGCATCATTATCTCCGTAGATGCAATACACGGAAAAATTGCCGTGCGCGGTTGGACGGAAACCATTGACGTACCGCTCATCGACGGTGCCAGGGAAGCAGAAAAATATGCAAGCGAGCTGCTCTTTACCTGCGTGGAGAAAGAAGGCTGCATGGAAGGCACGGACATGGACATGGTGCGCCAGCTCCGTGATGCCGTGCACTGCCGCGTGGTTGCCGCGGGCGGAGTCAATTCGCTGAAGCAGGTTGCAGAGCTTGAAAAATGCGGCTGCGACGTGCAGCTGGGCATGGCACTCTACACCGGTGCCGTGCATCTGGAAGACTGCTTTTCCGCATGCCTTGACTGGGAAAAGACCGGCGGCATGATTCCCGTCATTGCGCAGAGCCCCGCAGGGGAAGTGCTCATGCACGGCTACGCAAACAAAGAAGCGCTGGCAAAGACAATGGAAACAAAAAAGCTCACCTTCTGGAGCCGCACGCGCAATACGCTGTGGACAAAGGGTGAAACCAGCGGACACTTCCTTGCCGTGCAGAAGCTGCGCGCAGACTGCGACCGCGACACCATTCTTGCCACCGTGGAACCGCACGGCGGCGTCTGCCACACCGGCAGCTTTACCTGCTTTGGCAGCGACCCGGACGAACGCAGCAGCATGGAGCGCCTGTACGCCACCATCGCCGACCGCTTTGCCAGCCCGCGCCCCGGCAGCTACACCGCAACCCTCAACGACAAGCGCGTGCGCGAAAAAGTCATGGAGGAAGCCGAGGAGCTGACGGAAGCAGAGGGCAGGCAGGACGTCATCTGGGAAGCAGCAGACGTGCTCTACTTCATCAGCGTGCTCATGTACAAGGAAGGCGTTACCTGGCAGGACATTTACGACGAGCTTGACCGCCGCCACAAGGAGCACTAGAGCGAAGCCTGCCGCATAGGGATTTGCCGGATTTCTGCCGATAGTATGAAGAACGGGGGAATGTGCCGGGCGCAGGGCACCTCCCGCGTAAACCATGCTGTCCGGAAGGTGGTCTTGGGGGCACAGCCTCCTGCCACTTTCCGGGCGGCTCTCATTAAACCTGTTCTGAAACTGCAGTTTCAGAACAGGTCTATTGTCCGGGGGATTTTGGCATGAAACTGAGAAAACTGATTGCAGCGGCAGTACTTGCGCTGCTTACAGCGCCGCTGATTACAGCGCAGGCACAGACATACAGCTCGCTCTTTGCACAGGCACAGGCTTACGAGGATGCCGGGCAGTACATACACGCAATGGGCAGCTACTGGGATGCAATGCTGGCATCCCCGGCACAGGCGCAGACGGCGCTCACTGCGTACAACAGGCTGAGTGCGCTCATACAGGGCGGCAAGCCGGGGCAGGACAAGGACTACGATGCCTTTGACCTGTACGACGGCTGGACGGCACTGTACCGCGACTACCAGCAGTACTGGCAGGAGCAGTGCCCCTTCGGATTCACCATCGGCACGCCGCAGCAGGCCGGGCTGGACATGGGTTCCCGCACCGCCACCTACCGCGTGGGCGCGTGGTCGTGGGAAAGCAGCAGGTACCGGCACATCAGGGACATCGTAGCAGAAGGCTACGGAAAAAGCCGCAGCAGCGGATGGAGCGGCATTCCCGCAGGATGGACGGACATTGACAGCGCAGATTACGCCATCCAGTTCAGCATAACAGACAAAAAAGGGTCTCCCCTGCTCACCGGCGAACGCAAGGCGGTGGGCGACTACGCAAACTTTGACTTCAAAAACGTAAACCGCACCGTAATGAAAGCGCTGGATGCAGGCGGCACAAAGATTCAGCCGTCCGGGGTCTGGCTTAAATCCGGACGCTCGTGGAATGCAAAAGACATTCTGTTCAGCACCGAAGGCGGGGAATCCCCGGACAGGGATGCCGTGGCAGCGGCGGCAGCATACGCCCCTGCGTCCGGTACAGCAACAGCTGTGGCGGCAGGCAGCACCCTGAACGCAGATGCAGCAGCATGGAAAGCAAGCGCAGAGCAGTACAAGCAGGAAGCTGCCGCATGGAGGGCTTCTGCAGAAAAGGCACAGGCCGAAGCACAGGCAAGCAAAGCAGCAGAAACACGCGCAATAAAAGAAGCTGCCGCATGGAAAACCGCAGCCGAATCCGCGCAGGAAGAAGCCCAGAAGAGCAAGGCAGCCGAGGCGCAGGCCAAAAACGATGCGGCAGCATGGAAGGCCGCCGCAGAGCAGTCCATGGCAGACGTGCGCACACGGGCAGCCGCAGAAGCACAGGCCAAAAAGGAAGCCGCTTCCTGGCAGACGGCAGCACAGCAGGCACAGGCAAACACAAAAACAAGTTCTGATGCCCAGCGGACGGCAGACATCGAACGCTTTGCGGCATGCGCGGCACTTGCAGCAGCGGCAACTGAAGACGAGCAGCTTGCCTACTACGAATTCGACAACGACACTGCACTCAAGACCGGGCGCATGTACTCGGCACTCCTTGTCGGTTCCGCCCCCGTAGACCCGGCCCGGCTCAAGGCAACCGGCATGGACATCCACGAGCTGTGCAACTTCGCAAGCATACGCGACGGTATGCCCGCCGCCTACATAAAGGACGCCGGCGGTGCATGGAAGGAAAGCAGCAGCGACAGCTACCGTTTCTGCACGCTTCCGGCAAAGGGCGGCCCCAGCACGGAGGATTCCGCGCTCAAGGACATATTTGTCCACGCGCCCAACACCATCCCCGAAGCCGTCCGCACGGCGCTGTCTTCCGGCAAGGAAAGCGCCTACGTACTCGTGCGCAGCGGCAGCGACGCCAACCAGAAAGCCGCGGAAATCATAGCAGAGGCACGCTCAAACAAGAAACCGGAAACCCTGCAGGAAGGCATAGACAAGGTAAAGGTTTACAAGGACAAAGGCGTGAACAAGGTTAAAGATTTGTTCGGCAAGAATAAAGACAAGGAAGAAAGCGGCAGCAAGTAGCCCCGCACATTTACGAACGCCCCCGCTATTGTTGCGGCGGGCGTTTTCTGTATATAATACACTTCGGTATGGAAGCTCAGACAAAGAAACGGGAATCGAATTTTGAATTGCTGCGCATCGTCGCAATGCTGATGATTGTTGCAAACCACTATGCAGACACGGTTGCCTGCGGCAGCTACCGCTCCGACGACCTGCTCCTGAACAGAATCATCAATTCGCTGTACGTGCCGCTCGGCGGCGGGCAGACTGGCGTTGCCGTGTTTTTCATGCTTTCCGGGTATTTTCTTGTCTGCAGCAGCGCAAAGAAGCAGAAGGCGCTGAACCTTATCGCCACAACTATATGCTATGCATGGCTCTCGTGCATCATCTATGCAGCCGCAAAACTGAGCGGATTTTACAGCTTTCCCGGCGTGCACGGCATCGATGTGCTTGCAACCTTTATCATCCCCATCTCCAGCGGAAATTTCTGGTTCATCACGACCTACCTGCTGCTGTATTTCATCAGCCCGCTGCTCAACAGCTTTGTCAAAGGGCTGACAAAGCGGCGCTTTTTGTGCTGCCTGCTGTTCTGCTATGTCTTCTGGTACATTCTGGCGCTTGCCTACCGGGGCGTATTCGGCTACTACAACCTGCAGCGGGCAGTGTTCTTTTACCTGTGGGGTGCATGGCTGCGGCTGCACGGCAACAGCGCAAAGCGCCGCCGGGGACCGCTTGCGGCTTCGCTTCTGTGCTGGCTGCTTTCCGGAGCGGCAACGTACTTCCGCTATTCGGCGGACGGCAGGGACGCGGGCGGCATGCAGGAAATGCTGCTGGTGGGCATGCAGGGAGCCGTGCTGTCGCCGCTGTGGGCATACAGCCTTTTTTCCCTCTTCCGGGGAATCACGCTGCACGATGTGCCCGCCGTCAACAGGATTGCTTCGGCAACATTCGGCATCTACCTGCTGCACACCTGCCAGGGACTCAGCGGCATCTTCTACAACCGCTTTCCCGGCGTGTTCTGGCAGTACCGGAGCGAGTTCTACCCGCTGATTTCAGCCCTGACCATCCTGGCATACTACGCGTTCTGCTGCGTTGTTGAGCTTGCCCGGCAAAAAATTTTCGAAAAAGCGGCCATTAGCGCCGGAAAGCTATTGCATAAAAACGAAAAATAAAGTATGATAATTTTCACCCGAATAAGGGTACGGGCGATTAGCTCAGCTGGTAGAGCAACAGACTCTTAATCTGTGGGTCGGGAGTTCGATCCTCCCATCGCTCAAAAGACCGAAGGTTCATTCCTCCGGTCTTTTTTTATGCCCGCAGAACAACGGGCAGGTGGCGGGTAACAAAAAAAGCCCCGCACAGGGCAGGGCTTTTCTCTCCGGAATGCATCAGTACCGGGCAATTTTCCGCCTCAGCACCCGATTGCAGCAGCAAGCAGGCAGACGCCTTCTATCAAAGCATCGTGCTCGTGCGGGGCAATGCGCGCATACAGCGAATCCGGCGTGTCGTCCGGCAGGACAGGCACCTTTTTCTGCACCAGAATATGCCCGGTGTCACAGCCGGAATCCACCAGATGCACCGTGCAGCCGCTCTCCGTTTCATGCGCGGCAAGCACCGCCTCGTGCACGTTGTGACCCCACATGCCCACTCCGCCGAATTTCGGCAGCAGCGCCGGATGCAGGTTCACAATCCTGTCTTTGTATTCCTCAATGATGGCACCGCCCAGCACGGAAAGGTAGCC
>CADCQA010000144.1 GCA_902803415.1 uncultured Spirochaetaceae bacterium
CGCTGGGCTATGTGATTTCTGTTGGCAAGCAGCTCTTTCATGTGGGAAAGCTTTACCCGCAGCAGCCCCGCCTGCATCTCGTCCAGTCTGGCATTATAGCCGATTTCTATATTGTGGTAGCGGTAATCGCTGCCATAGTTCCGCAGAACCTTTACCTTGTCAATGATTGCCTTGTTTTTGGAGACAACTCCGCCGCCGTCACCAAAACCGCCGAGATTCTTTGTAGGATAGAAGCTGAAGAAGGACGCATCTCCGAACAGCCCCGAATACGTTCCCTTGTACGGGGCAAAGTGCGACTGCGCACAATCTTCAAAGAGCATAAGATTATGTTCCCTGCACACTTTGATGACGGGATCCATCCGCGTTGCCTGCCCGTACAGGTGGGTAACAAGCACGGCCCTTGTGCGGCTGGTAATTGCAGCTTCTATTTTTGAGGCATCAAGCTCATAGTATTCATCGGGTTCAATGAAGACAGGCTTTGCGCCGCATTGCAGTATACCAAGCATGGTTGCAATGTAGCCGTTGGCCTGCACGATAATCTCATCGGACTCCTTTATCCCGGAAGCCCTGAGCCCGAGCATAATTGCATCAAGCCCGTTATCGACCCCGGCACAGTAACAGCCGCCGCCCAGAGACTCGGCAAATTCGTGTTCAAAGCTTTCAACTTCTTTTCCCAGGACATACCAGCCGCTGCGCAGGATGTCAAGGCTTTTCTGCTCATACTCTGCCTGGTACAGCTTGAAGCCGCGGGATAAATCATTAATTGGAATCATACAAAAACCTTACGTAGAACGGATTATAGGGCAGCCCGAAAAAGCCGCTCCCATAACTTTTTCGGGCTGCCCTATATTTCCAGCAATGAAAGCAGATTCCGCAGCTGTATATTCAGGCAGTTGTTTACCTGCGTCAGAATATTCAGCGTGCCGTAATCGCTCCATACATAGGAATCCGGTAAATCCTGCACATCATCCTTGTTCACCTGGATGATGACATTCCGGTTCTGCTCCTGATAGAAACGCCCGCCCTCCTCAGACAAAAGGACGTCCGCAACAATGCCTTTCTTTTCCTGCAGCCGGCTGAAAAAGAACTCAGAGACACAGTCCCTTTTTGCACTGGCACCGGGCTCTTCCTGCACGGTCGGTCCGATTTCAACAGAATCAAAACAGCCGATTTCCGGCTTAATGCTGACAAGGAATTTATACATTCCCCCGTCATTGCAGCAAAGAAGCCCGAAGGTGGAAATTCCGTTTGCTGCAAACAAAGGCTGCTTCCAGCTGCTGACCTCACGCCCTTCTATGGTGATGCTGCAGAAAATGACTTCAAACGGATAGCCGCCCCGCTTCCTGAATACACCGTCTTCCATCGCCCAGCCGTCCAGACTGAACAGCGGAACTTTTTCCAGAACCGGGGCATGGAACATCTTGTAGTCGTTTATGCGGGAATACAGGCTGACGATGGTCTCCCTGTCCAATGATTTTACAGACTTACGGTACAAATCCGGCCGGCTCATCAAAAAATCATCGTCTTCCTCATCCAGCAGCACATAGGGAATGCAGGAAAGGACAGTCCGCGTGTCCATGTTCACCAGATTATCATGCCGCATGAATTCCTTTATCTGCGGCAGGGTCATCCATTTATGGGTATCAGACTCTTCCAGCTGCAGGCGGCTTTTCAGGATGACATTCCGGTTCCGCTTGCCACGAAAGCGCGACGACTGTTCGGACTGTATCTGGTCAACAAGGATGTCGCCGGGATTCATGTCAAGGAAATAGTCCAGATACTGAGGTTTCCGCCCTCCGTGCTGCTGCGTGAAATTGCTCTTCGTTGCCTGAATCGTAGGAGAAAGCTGAACAACGTTCACATTTCCCGGCTCTATTTTTGCCTGCATCAAATAATGCCAGACGCCATTGATTTTGCAGCAGATTATCCCAAGAAAACCAATTTCATCCTGAATGATGATTGGCTGCCCGGCTGCCCGGCCGTCCCCGTACACCTGCCTGATTCCTGCAATCTGAAAGAACGTTCCTTTTGTGTTCCGGATTTCACCGCAGGTATCATCGTAAAACCAGGGGCTGCAGTCTTCCAGGGGAATTTTTTTCAGCTCAACGAAAAGACTTGCCTTTCTTTCTTCAATCCACGATAAAAGTTCTGATGTTTCATGCAGCGGCGTCATGGCAATGGACTGTTTTCCGAACCTTAGATCCCAAAATACGCTTTTATCTGGCCATCCGTGACGGCAGCAGCTGGCGCTCCCCCCTGCACGGATTTTTCCCATTCAACAATGCGCTGCACGGCGTCGCGGATGCCCCACTGGGGATACCAGCCGAGCACGCTTTTGCTTTTTGAACAGTCCAGCTTGAGGAAATTCGCCTCGTGCGGGGCATCCGCTTCCGGAACGCCCTTCCAGGAAGCACCGTTGCCCCAGCCGGCGCAGAACAGCGCCGCAAGCTCGCCGGTCGTCACGCAGCTTTCTTCGTCCGGACCAAAATTATACGCGCCGGCGGTTTCCCGGCATTCATATTGCGCTTTTGCAAGCATCAGGTAGCCGCGCAGACATTCCAGCACATGCTGGTACGGCCGCGTGGAATATGGATTCCGCAGAAAAATTTCCTTACCGGATTCCACGGCGCGAATGCAGTCAGGAATGATTCTGTCCACCGCGTAATCACCGCCGCCGATGACATTGCCGCTGCGTGCGGTCGAGATTGCCGGAGCATCATCGCCGCAGAAAAATGAATTGCGGTAGCTGTATGTCACCAGCTCAGAACAGGACTTGGAATTTGAATACGGGTCATAGCCGCACAGTTCCTCGTTTTCGCGGTAGCCCCAGGCCCATTCCCTGTTAAGGTAAACCTTGTCAGTCGTCACGTTCACGAAGGATCGTACGCAGGGGGCCGCCCGCACAGATTCAAGAACGTGCACCGTCCCCATGACATTACTTGCATAGGTACCCACAGGATCGCGGTACGAAGTGCGCACAATCGGCTGCGCCGCAAGATGGAACACAATGTCAGGTTTTACAGCAACCAGAGCCTGCTTGAGTTTTTCACCATCGCGGATATCGCCGCAGAGCGAATGCATCTGTCCAGCAGTACCGGTCTGAACAAAAAGGCTTGGTTCAGTAGGGGGCTCAAGCGCAAAACCGGTGACCTCGGCTCCGGCCTGCAGCAGGATGCGGGACAACCATGTTCCCTTAAAACCGGTATGACCGGTCAGGAATACTTTTTTTCCTGCATAGAATGAAAAGAGTTCATTCATGGAAGCTTCCTTGCAAAATGCCCCCAGACATCCCACGGGGCATGTTCGGTTTCCCACAGAGCGGACAGCTCTTCCTTGTCCCGGAGCATATCCATGGGATGCCAGAAACCGTCATGCTTGTAAGCATGGAGCTGACCGTCCCTTGCTATGTTCTGCAGCGGCGCGCGCTCCCACATGACGGTATAAGAATCTTCGGGAATATAGTCCAAGGCTTTGTTTTCACAGACAAAAAAACCGCCGTTTATCCAGCTGTCGCTCGGTTTCTCCTGAAACTGGCTGATTGTTCCGTCGGCCTTGATTTCCAGCGCGCCGAAGCGGCCTTCAGGCTTTACTGCTGTCAGGGTAACAAGCTTCCCGGATTTGGCATGGGAATCCACAAGTTTCCCGATATTTACGTCGCTCAAACCGTCGCCATAGGTGAGCATAAATGGTTCACTGCCGATATAGGATTTTGCGCGTGCAATTCTGCCGGCGGTCATGGTCTCGGGACCGGTATACAACATGGTAACCGTCCATGGTTCCGTGCGCATTTTATGCACCTGCACGTCATTGTTTGCCATGTCGATGGTCATGTCGCTGTAACGGTTGTAGTAGTTCAGGAAATAATCCTTGATGACATGACCTTTATAGCCGGTGAGAATAACAAAATCATTGTAGCCGTAATGGCTGTAAATTTTCATGATATGCCAGAGGATGGGATAACCGCCGATTTCGACCATCGGCTTGGGGATAAGTTTTGTCTCCTCCCCAAGCCGGGTTCCCATACCGCCTGCAAGTATCAGGGTTTTCATAATTCACATCCCGGAAACAATTTCAAAAGCCGACTTCACTATCAGCGAAAAAACTGGCGCAGTCTGCTGCATATCCAGCGCCCGGCCCTCGTCAAAGAAAGCACCTTCACCGCGATGGTACACAGGCGGCGGAACGCATTCGCAGGGGAAAAAGCGCCCCTGCGGTACAGTCTGCAGTCCTGCAGCATCCCGGAAATAACCGGCACAAGCGCATCCCGATGGAAGAAGGCAGGAAGCAGAAAATAGGACTCCGTTTTGTCGCTTTCTGCAGTGGCATACTCTATTCGTGACACAGCCCAATCAAGAAGTCTGGACTCCGTGGCACGGAGCAGCCTGCTGCCTTCTTCTGCCGGTACATGGGCATCCACAAAGCGGGAAAGTCCTTCCAGCACCCGCCGGATGGACTCAAAATTCTGTCTGTTCTCGGCAAGGGTATGTGATTTCGTGGATATACCGGACCCCGTCACATAATTACTCACCAAAACATTGCTCTGAATGAACGACTGCGTATAAAATGCAATACAGGTTGAACCGTAGGTATCTTCCGTGGCGTTGATATACGCATCATCCATGGAAGCATAGGCCTTTTTCAGCAGCTCTGACTTATACAGCTTGTTCCAGATTGTTACCACCGCATCAGGCCGCAGGAAATACGACAGCCGCGGCTCCTGCACACCCTGTTCCGCCGGCAGGACAACAGTGTTTTCCGGGCGCTGCATATAGGCACATTCACAGACATCAAAATCCCGCCCACCTGCAATGACCTCGTCACAGAGCTTCTGCAGGGCATCCGGGAACAGATAATCATCACCGTCCAGAAAAAGGATGTACTCGCCGGACGCAGCCTGCACTCCGGTTTTCCGTGCCATGAAGAGGGACCGGTTTTCTGTATGCCGGATAAGCTTGAGGCGGCAGTTCTGGGATGCAAATTCAGAGAAGACGGAAACCGTTCCATCAGTAGAACCGTCATCAACGGCAATCAGCTCAAAGTCACGGAAGGTCTGGTTCAGAACAGACGAAACTGCCCGGTGGATGCAGTCTTCCTGATTACAGGCAGCAAGCACCACTGAAATCAAAGGCCGCCGGTTCACAACACTTGACTCAAGGGGCACATTCGGGACTTTCTGCATATGGGGCAGATTCTGAATATCCGCCACAACAGAGGGGAAAACCTTTATCTTTTCATTCACCCAATATGGCGGGGTGATGGCGATTCTGCCGGCATTTTCATTAAAATACTGTCCCCACCAGCTGAATGAAGAATTGCTCATGATGTTGCAGCGGCAGAGGCTCATCAGATAGATGTCCCACTTGTTTTTTTTAGGTGCCTCGTTGCCATCCACAAAAAAGGCAGGAGAACCGGAGAACTGCAGATTTTCCTCAGCCCACTTGCGGTCATCCGAAAAGACAAAAAAAACGGCATCCGGCAGCAGCTGCAGGACTTTCTGTATGGCATTATTGAAATAAGCCTTTGTTGCAATATTGCCTAGCTGAAAATGATTGTTGTAATCCCCGCAGCGGACATGTACGGAAACTGATTCCGGGGTGCTTTGTATCCGGCGCGCCCATTCGGCATTCTGCTCATTCTTCACACCTCTGAAAAACTGCTCCGGACGTATATACTGTTTGTCAAAGAATTTTATATTCTGCCAATATCCGTTGAAGACAATATTGTCGGAGAAAGAAAAAGAACCTGCGGAGAAAGACTCGTCATCAATGATTCTGAACGAACAGTTTCTGCGCCGGTTGGATATATCAAATGCAACATGCTCAAGCAGGTAGCCGCCATGAATATTATCAATCTTGAAATACGATGTATCAAGGACAATATCTGCTGAAGGATACTTGTCATGCAGGTAGAGGGCAAAATTGTATTGGAAAAGCTGGTTTCCCAGTCCTCCCATAATGTTCACCACAAACACAGTCTACTTCCTTAAAAACGCAAGTTTTGACTCAAAGAGTTCATTGTACTTTGCCTGAAGTCTCTTATTCATGGCATATATATAATCGGTCCCCTCCTCCAGCAGGCGGGGACGATTTATAAACTCATGGTAA